>CAZZZY010000106.1:0-12243 GCA_964658545.1 uncultured Acetobacteraceae bacterium
GCCTGTGCCTGTTTTCTTGATGGGACGCGGGGTTTCGCCACTGCGTCTGGGGGGGAATGGTTTTCTACCACCAGCACCAGCACCACCGCCACCACTAGCACGAGGACCGCCTTTGAATGGTGGTTTGCGTTTTTTGGGCAAGTCAGCGATCGCCTCAGCTTTTTCTACTATCAAAACGTCGGCTTCTCGCTTGGCTTGAAAGTCCCAGAACTTTCCTACAGCTTTCGTGGTCAGGACACCCCTCAATTTCAACTTGAAATACTTGGGTTTGTCAGTTGGTTTGCGTGCAGCCTGCCTAATTTTGACTACCAAGCTCTTAGCGTCAAAAGACTGGTACACTACCTCACCACGAACAGAAAAACCACCATCTGCTACTTCCGATGAGGGGATCACGGGAATTATGCTTAATTCGGAATTTTCGGATAAGCCATCATCGAGGGTCTGTAACTCTTGCGACTCCAAATCTGATTCGTCCTCATCTGTTGAGTTTTTAGCCAGATTTTCTGGCTCCCAAACTCCGACGATTTGGATGTGCAAGGTGTCATTTTCTTGTCTTGTGCGTGGATATACCACCCACAAGTGTTCTTTTTCTAAGTCTAGGTGATTCTTAACTAAGCTCATAATCCGGCCTAGTAGGACGGCATTGAGTTCTACACCATCTGTCGTTAGTAGCGTACCTTGAGTAAATTGTTCGCTACTAGCATGATAGCGACCCCGGACTAATCCGATCGCTCGGTACTGCATCGGTTCGCTGGGAGGCGGAATCGGTTGCTGTCGATTGGCTAAGTTTCCATTTGAGTCAGTTTCGCTGGGGTTGACAGGGGGATTTTCAACTTTAGAGGATTTGGCTGCTATGTGAACATTAGCGGCTGCCTCTATGTTAGTTGGGCCCTGGTTAGAGGCAGAAGAATTGGAAGATTCAGGCAACGGCATCAGGTCGGAATTCATAAAAACTCCTTGCGGCGGAGACACATCCCATTGTGGGATTTTACAAAGGCAGCTGGAAAGAGCATTTGTGCGATTGATGAAAGTATATTTGCTTTTCACAAAGTCACACTAGGATACTCTACACAATCCTAAAGGCGCTAAATTTAGTGTTTGTACATTAAACGTGTAATTTAGCGCCTTTACACTAGTTTCGGAAGCATATCATAGCTACAATTCTGACGGCTCCTCCTAAAGTCATCACTTACTTTAGCAGTGTAAATAGTTAATTGTTATAAAATTCACAGGCAATTGGCGGTATTCCGCAAAGTTTTGGAAATTTTTAACTTTACGATTTGTGTAAATGATAATGTCATTAGAGTTCAGGAGAAAGACAAAACTGTGTCTCAACCGCGCAATCGCTGGATAGTTCAAGTCGTCTTGGCGCTGGCAGTTCTTGCTTTTGTGGGTGTTTCGGTGATTCCCATAATTGGAGCATTTAATAATACGCCACCCGCCAACCAGAATACCGCTAGCACCAGAGGTACTTTGTCCTCTGCTGACCAAAAATCAAAACTGGAAGACGAAGTACGGGGTTATGAACTGGTTTTGCAAAGGGAACCGGAAAATCAGACTGCGCTTAAGGGCTTATTGCAGGCGCGGCTACAATTACTGAGGCAAAAAGAAAAAAGTGAGGTTAAACCAGCTGATATCCAAGTCGTTATTGAACCCCTAGAAAAGCTAGCCAAGCTGAATCCCGAACAGTCAGAATATTCAGTGCTTTTGGCTCAAGCCAAACAACAAATAGGCGATCGCGAAGGAGCCGCTCAAGCCTATCGCACGATTTTGTCCACAAAACCGGGCGATTTGAAGGCTTTGCAAGGAATGGTGGCTCTGTTAATCAGTCAGCAACGCCCGGAAGCAGCCATTGGTTTGCTGCAAGAAACCCTCTCTAAAGCAGCCCAAGCAAACACAATTCAGCCTGGGAGTGTAGATACAGTAGCCGTGCAAGTACTGTTAGGTTCTGTTCATGCTTCCCAGAAACGCTACGCTCAAGCTAGCTCTGTATATGACCAAGCAATTAAGAAAGATCCCAAAGATTTTCGCCCTGTTGTGGCAAAAGCGATGCTCCTGAAACAACAAGGCAAAGACGCGGATGCAAAACCTTTATTTGATAGTGCCGCAGCTTTAGCACCTGCTCAGTACAAAGACGAAATTAAAAAGGCAGCGACGGCTTCCCTCATTCCTAATCCGGCTGCATCTCCCGCACCTTCATTGAAAAGTCCTCCAAAGTAGGGAATTGGGAATTGGGAATTGTTATTCTTCTCCTACCCCTCTGCTCCCCCACTCCCTACTCCCCATGCCCTATTTAGTCGAATGCAACTTTTCCGGCATGACAATATTAGCGTGGCTTGACTTGCCATTCTTGCCGTTAGTATGACCGTTACCATTGCGGGGATGGATCACACCATAACCGCCGTGGTTGCGTTCGTAAATTACATTAATCTCTCCAGTTTCAGAATTGCGGAACATATAAAAGTCGTGTCCCACGAGTTGCAGTTGTTCCAAGGCTTCTGCAAGGGTCATTGGTGGCATGGAAAAATATTTGGTGCGGACAACTTCATTAGGTAGTTCGGGGGTGCGATCGCCAATTAAATCTGTGACTACTGACTCTGCAACAACTACTTCTGCTGGTTGGGCATGAGTTTTCTGATCTTGACGACGTTCTTTGTATTTTCGCAGTTGACGGGCAATTTTATCTGCAACTAAGTCAATGCTGGCATATAGGTTTTCGCTACTTTCTTCGGCACGGATAACGCTACCATTAGCGTAAATAGTTACTTCAGCTGCTTGTCTAGTATTGATTCGGGGATTACGGGCTACGCTAAGATGCACATCCACTTCATTTGTAATGCTCTGAAAATGACTAGCTGCTTTTTCAATCTTTTGATGTACATACTCACGAATTGCATCGGTGATTTCAATATTTTTGCTGTGGATGACAAGCTTCATGTAAACTCTCCCACTGAATATTTGATGTGTGAATTTGCTTTGTATGAAAAGAAATTGCGGTAAGGTCTATTACTCCCGCCAAAACAAATTGTGAACTTTTCTATGTACTGCCCGTAAGCTGTCTCTAAGCTTACTGCGTCTGAATTTTTGCTCATTATACCCTTGATTTTCCTCTTCATCTCTGCGCTGATATCCAATTGGATTTGCACATAGAACTCTTTAGTGAGGAAATTTGAGCAGTAGCTCCCGTAACTGTCTTCTGTGTTAAAACAACGCTTACAGAACTGTTGATAGTTGCTCCTTCTGTGTCGGTTGAGGTTTGCTCACTGTTCATCAAGAACACGAGTATTTATAGAAGTCGGTCTTGTTTGCGTATTAAACAAGATTATTAGAGTCATCAGCCAGTGCATTCATTCTTATTATGTTGGCATGATGCTTATTGCAGAGAATTCCTCCTAAAACCTATTGAGGTTAATATTCAAGCTAGCACTTTGTATTTTCTAATGCAGGTTCCCTTGACTTTCCTTTAAAATCCTTTGCAAAACTTAACATTTTTTGACTCCAATCCTCTAAATTGAAATATATTTCGTCCTGAATACAGTTGATTTTTGGCGCTATCTATAGTATGGAAACACACAAAAACCGTTGTTTGCTGTATAACCAAGGATTAATGCCTTACTTAGATGCTCATAGATGGCAGCGATCGCTCCTCACTGAGCGCATCCATGACCCCAGTCTTGATGACGTGTTAATTTTGCTAGAACATCCACCCGTTTACACTCTGGGGCAAGGAAGCAACTCAGGTTTTCTCAAATTTGAGATTGACAAAAGTCAATATGATGTGCATCGAGTAGAGCGGGGTGGTGAGGTTACTTACCATTGTCCAGGTCAACTGGTGGGGTATCCAATTTTAAATCTGCAACGTTATTATAAAGACCTTCATTGGTACTTACGGCAACTCGAAGAAGTAATCATTCGCGTATTGGCAATTTATGGATTGCAGGGAGAAAGAATTCCGGCTTTTACTGGGGTTTGGTTACAAGGGCGGAAAGTTGCGGCTATTGGGATTAAAGTCAGTCGTTGGATTACCATGCACGGCTTTGCATTAAATGTTTGTCCAGATATGACAGGCTTTGAGCGCATTGTCCCCTGCGGTATTTCTGATAAACCTGTAGGTAGTTTAGCCGAATGGATTCCAGGTATTACTTGCCAAGAAGTCCGTTTTTATGTAGGACAATGCTTTGCGGAAGTGTTTGGAGTGGAATTAGTCGAGTCGCAGCCTCAAGAATTTTTCCGCTCTGAGTAAATTTAGCTTGTAATTATGTAATAAATACTATAGCAGTCCTATTTAAATTGTGAGACACTTATGAGAGTAGCTAATGGTATCAAAATAAATATTTAGCTACCCTTGTCAAAGCTAGAATCTGATTTTTTACAAATTCTCATACTAAATTTTTACGGCTGTCAAGCACAACTTTGCGCGTGAATTACTCAAATAATCTCCAGGTATATGCCCCATCGTTAGCGTCTCTGAGAGAACGTGATTGGACAGCTTTGATAGAACTATTTGATAGAGACGATGGTGATGAAATTGAAGCCGATATCAGTGGTAGTCTATTTTGGCTGATACCTGAACCTTGTTGGGAAGATGATCCCTTTGAGTTCTTGCGCGAGTACCTTTGAAGATTGGGGAATGGGAAGTGTGAAAGAAGTCTTTCAATTACGAATTACTAATTACGAATTATTTGAAGGCGACTGAGGAAAATACGCAGGCGATCGCTTTGGGGATTGGTCAGTACTTCGTAAGCTGAACCTTGTTCTGTCACAATTCCTTGATCTAAAAATATCACCTGATGGGCTACTTCCCGCGCAAATTGCATTTCATGGGTGACAACCACCATTGTCATTCCTTCTACTGCTAATTGTTGCATCACTTGCAAAACTTCACCGACGAGTTCGGGATCTAGGGCGCTGGTGGGTTCGTCAAACAGCATGATTTGGGGATTCATACATAAGCTACGGGCGATCGCTGCTCGTTGCTTTTGTCCGCCAGAAAGCTGTTCGGGATAACTAGATGCTTTGTCAAGTAAGCCGACTTTTTCTAAATACAATCTCGCTAGTTGGGCGCTTTCTTTCGGTGTTTTACCCAAAACTTTCTGAGGGGCGAGTGTCATATTTTCCAAGACACTGAGGTGAGGAAACAGGTTAAACTGTTGAAAAACCATACCTACTTGTGTTCGTAGTTGCCGCAGTTGCTTATAGTTGACAGGGGAACGGGATAAGTTGATACCGTTAATTATTAAACGCCCGTTGTCAATGGTTTCTAAGCCATTAAAGCAGCGTAATAGCGTACTTTTACCACAGCCGGAGGAACCGATAACTGCAACGACTTCTCCCCGGTTGATTTCACCTGTGATTCCTTTAAGGACTTTGAGGGAACCAAAGTTTTTTTCGATATTGTCAAAAATAATGGCGGGGATGGTATTGTTCATTACTTATGTCAAGTTGCTCTACAGTTGATTGTAAGGTTTTTCAGGAACCGCAGAGGCACAGAGGAAAGAGAAAATAATATGGCTAAATTTGATTTTGGGCGTTGGCTGCGCTGGTGTGTGGTTGTAAGTTTTAGCTGTTTGTTATTGGCTGGCTGTGGGGTGAATTCTAGCACCGGAAAAACTCTGCGGGTTGCTACAGAACCGGCTTTTCCACCTTTTGAGTTTAAGGGAAAAGGTGGTGAGTTGCAGGGTTTTTCTATTGATTTGATGAATGCGCTCGCTACTGCTGCTAAGTTTAAAGTTGATTTTCAAAGTCTGCCTTTTGATGGCATTATCCCGGCTTTAGCAGCCAAAACGGTAGATGCGGCCATTAGTTCGATCACAATTACACAGGAGAGGGCGAAGACGATTTCTTTTTCCCGTCCTTATTTTAAGGCTGGGTTAGCGATCGCCATCCGTGCAGATAATCAAAATATTACTGGCTTTGACAGTCTCAAAAATAAAAGAATTGCCGTACAAATTGGCACAACTGGGGCTGCAAAGGCTAAGAGTATTCCCGGTGTGCAAATTCGCAGTTTTGATTCAGCACCTTTAGCCCTGCAAGAATTGGTCAATGGTAATGTGGATGCGGTAATTAATGATGCGCCTGTGACTTTATATGCTATTAATACGGGCAATCTTCAGGGAATAAAAATAGTACAGCAATTGTTAACAGAGGAGTTTTACGGGATTGCTACAGCTAAAAATTCGCCTTATTTGGCATTAATCAACGACGGTTTGGATAGAGTGCTGAAAAATGGCACTTATTCCCAAATTTATCAAAAATGGTTTAAAGCCCAGCCGCCATCATTACCAGTTAAATCACCATTTGAGAATCAAACTACCAGTGGCACACCGCAAATATCTACCTCAATTGGCTTGATTTTACAGGCTTTTCCGACTTTATTACAGGGAGCTTTAGTAACCTTGCAATTGACGATACTTTCTGTAGTGTTTGGCTTAATTGGAGGTTCCCTGATTGGTATTGTCCATCTTTCCCATATCGCACCCGTCCGTTGGATAGCGAGGGCGTATGTGGATTTTTTCCGGGGAACGCCTTTATTATTGCAAATTTTTATGATTTACTTTGGATTACCTGCAATTTTGGAAGAACTTGGTTTGACATTTACTTTTGATCGTTTGGTAGCTGGGGTAATTGCCTTAAGTTTGAATAAAGCCGCCTACATTGCCGAAATTGTGCGTGCAGGAATTCAATCAATTGAAACAGGACAAGCAGAAGCAGCACAATCATTAGGTTTGAGTTCTGTACAAACAATGAGTTATGTAATTTTTCCCCAAGCTTTCCGGCGAATTATCCCACCATTAGGTAATGAGTTTATCAGTTTGTTGAAAGATACAAGCTTAGTTGCAGTGATTGGTTTTGAAGAATTGTTTCGCAAAGGACAGCTAATTGTCGCCGATAACTATCGTCCTTTTGAAATTTACACGGCTGTGGCGGTGGTTTATTTGTGCTTGACGTTATTTTTTTCACAAGCATTTAGTCGCTTAGAGGTGTGGATGAATCCGGTTAAACGGCAAAGGAAGCACAATATTTAATAATAGCATTAATTATTCTACTAGATTTTTATAATAAGGCGACTAGAGATCAACAGTTTGGCTTACTTCGGCTGCGCTCAGTACAAGTCGCTCACTGTTGACCCTGAGCGGAGCCGAAGGGTCAATACTAACTTCTTCAATTTTATCAAGTACCTGAACATCCCAATTTAAGAGGACTGGTTCTTCAGTACCTGTTATACCAAATTATTAGTTAAACATCAAAATTTGACTTTAAAATAAAGCTGAGAACGCCTAAGTTCCTCAAAAAGCCTAAAACGTTAAAAATAATGCCTATTTTTGTTGTCATGCAACATTTTAAGCTTTTTAGCAGATTGATTTAGCATACTAAGTACTGAAGAGCCATAAACATTGACGAAATGAATTTTTGATAACTTTAATAACACCCTAAACACTTTTTTATAGTCAACTTCAAGCAGAATACATAGATGCGGATAATTGGACATATCAACCACAAAAGGTACTACCCATGAGTTCCCGCGCACTGCTGTTAATAAATCGTCATGCGCGCCAAGGGCAAAAGGATGTGTCGGAAGCGATTCAATATCTGAAGACACTCGGCTTTGATTTAATTGAGGAGTCTCCCGAAGACCCCAAACATCTTGCTGAAGTTATATTTCGCTATCAGCATCAAGTTGATTTAGTAATCATTGGTGGAGGAGATGGCACTCTCAATGCCGCAGTAGATGCTTTAGTTGATACTCAGTTGCCCTTGGGAATCTTGCCTTTAGGAACTGCTAACGATCTAGCGAGGACTTTGGAAATCCCAAATTCCCTCAATGAAGCTTGTAAAATTATTGCAGATGGAAATTTACACCGCATCGATTTGGGTTGGGTGAACGGCAAGCACTTTTTTAACGTTGCCAGTCTGGGATTGAGTGTAAAAATTACTCAGCGACTTACTAAAGAAGTCAAACGCCGTTGGGGAATATTGGCTTATGCCGCTACTGCATTGCAAGTGATTTGGGAAGCTAGACCTTTTACTGCGGAGATTGCGATCAATGGTGAATCAGTTCGCGTCAAAACAGTACAAATTGCTGTGGGTAACGGCCGCTATTACGGCGGTGGTATGGCTGTGGCTGACGATGCCGCAATAGATGACCAACGATTAGACCTCTATAGCTTAGAGATTAAACACTGGTGGCAGATTATACTATTACTCCCTGCCATGCGAGAAGGGCGACATATATACTGGCAGAGTGTACGTTCTCTTCAAGGTCAAGAAATAGAGGTATATACTCGCAAACCGCGTCCCATCAATACAGATGGTGAAATCACTACTTACACACCTGCTCATTTTCGGGTTTTATCTAAAGCTATAGCTGTTTTAGTACCCCAAAAATTAGGAATTAGGAGTTAGATTTAAATAATAAAAGCCCTTAGCTTTAGGCTGAGGGCTGTAATTTATTAGGGTGCATCTACCATTTATTAATCCACTTTATTAATTGCCATATCCGGGAAGATTCAATTTGTGTACAAATTTATTTTATTTGCCCGTTAGAAAATATCAGCAATAAAAAAAGCCCCCAACTAAAAGCTGAGGGCTGTAATTTAATTAAGGTGCATCTACCATTTAATAATCCGCTTTATTAATTGCCATATCCGGGGAAATTAGACTTATAAGCAAAGTTATTTTATTTGCCCATTAAAAAATATTAGCAATAAAAAAAGCCCCCAACTAAAAGCTGAGGACTGTAATTTAATTAAGGTGCATCTACTATTTATATATCCGCCTTAGTTATTGCTGCATCAGGAAGAATTGAAAAAAAGGGATGGCTGTAGGATTGATTTTTTTTATATACAATGATAATCCTAGTGGAGGCAATACGGTTCGGTTAAGGAAAGTTATTTGTGCAGGCTAGATGGGGAAGATGAGGGAGATAAGGGAGCAAAATCCCCCTCATCCTCCAAGAGCTTATCCGATACTTCCCTTAAGTAACAATAACTACCCTAGCTTACCGAAGATAGCCTGCGGTATTTAACTAGGTAATCATTGAAAAACTTCACAGTAATTTTACAATTACCCCAAATTTCCCCTGAATACGCAAAGTTTCTGTTAATATCTCCGATGGGATATCCGCAATAGTACGAATTTAGTTTATTACTTGAGCATATGACTATGAAAGTTAGACACACCCAACTTGATGAAGCGATCGCAATTTTTATTAGCCCTTGCTAGTCTTTGTATTGTCGGGGGAAGCTTTTTTATGAAAACAAATTTCAGCAATACTAGCGAGCCTAAAATAATAACTGATCCGTCACGCTACCAAGAAATTCGTAATCAACTATGGTCTGACAATGACCAAGTAAAACATTTTCCTAATCAGATTCCCACTGATGCCAAAGGCGTTCGCATTGCTTACTCTCCCGAATTTTTGCCAGGAAGTAGTTTTTTTCAAATTAGGCTGAAAGAGCCACAAAACAAGATAGAAAAATTACTGTCACAATACAGAAGTAGTGCAAAACACAAATATTGGGGTGGTAACACAAACGACCACATGAACCAGCCTAATGGTGTACCAACAACTTTCTTCTACACCAGTGACTTTCATACAGAATCTTTTCCAGCTAGTTATGAAATACTGGTATTAAATGCAGATGACAAAGGTAGACTTGGCTTCAAGTGGAATCATGGAGATAGCTACGGCGTTGCTATTAATACTTCAGCCTCGGAAATTATCTATTGGTCTGAAAAATGGTAATTAACAATTCCAATTCATTTTGAATGGCCATCAGAAAAACCATTATTTATATATTGCTACATCTGACTCTAAGTTGGCAACATGATTGCCTAAGCTGAAACCTATATGGAACAGTAGTTTTACTTTTTTATCTTCATCGATAATCTGTTTAGCAAATATGATCTTGCCCGTAATTGTATAATAAGGAATAAGTGTTAGATGCTTTTGCTATCCAGGAACCCATTTCACTGCTACAGTTAATAGTGTTGTCTTCAATTCACGATAATTCAAGCGAAAGAGGTATGCAAAATGAAAAATTTAGTAAAAAATCTCCTTGATGAACAAACCAAATCAATTATTAGATCATCTGTTCTATATCAGGCTTTATATAACAAAATGCATTCCAGCAAGCTAGCTGGTGCAGGCAAAAAGCTTGATATTTGTGCAAATGAAGTTGCTATTTATCTGCTTCAATGTGGTAAAGATAAATATGTATTACGTGATAAGATTTGTCTTGAAATTGGAAGTGGATGGTTACTGACTCATTCGTTAGTATTTTATCTTCTCGGAGCGAAGAAGGTTTATGCAACGGATGTTTACCCGTTATTACAACCCGAAAATATTTTCAAAGCCGTGTCCAACTCTGTGGATTGGAGTGTCTTAGATAGTCTATCTACATTTGAAGATCGTGAGATTATCCACCTACGTTTAAATAAACTGCTTTCATTGAAAAGTTTCTCCGTAGAAGTCTTACAAGACTTGGGCATAGAATACATTGCTCCAATTGACTTGTCTCAAAAAATGCCTAGTGAAGAAAAAATAGATTTCATCTTCTCAAAATCTGTGTTAGAGCATGTGCCAGTTGATGATATTGTGCCCCTTTTAGAAAATCTGACAAATAGCCTCTCTGAAGATGGATTTATGTTTCATCTCATTCATTTAGTAGATCACAAAAATTTAAGTGAAAGACCATTTGACTTTTTTATTTATCAACAGGAAACCTACTCAAAAGAGTTACAATCAAGGTGGGGAAATCGGATTCGACGAAGCCAATGGAAGCAGATATTCTCTAACCTGAAAAACTTGGAACCTAGATTTGTATTTGAGTGGTCATGTAACGACAGAGAATTACCAGAAAAAATTGACTCGTCTATTCAATATACAGATGAAGAAGACTTAAGAATCTCCCATATAGGTGTAGTTGGAGAATTCACATCGCTTCCGAAAGTCAAGTCTTAGAGAAGGAAAGGAGAAGTTTTGAGTGGAGGAAACCTCCACTCAGTCCTCAGTATTAAGGAATGCTTTTACAAGAAAAGGCAGAGGGCAGAAGGTAAGAAAGTATAATGAAAACTAAAGTTGCTGAGTTTAAAGCTCAGTAAAAATAAATAATTATACCGAGACTGCTTGCAGCGAGGTATAAAACGTCCTTGTTTCAATCTCACCCAATTAACAGGGTGGGTTCCTTCTGCCCTCTGCCTCCTGTCTTCTGCCTTCTGAACCTTTTAGGTATATCACTTCAGGTAGTTAAAACTTATAGCCTGCATAGCTAAGATTTATAAGGTGCTTAAAAACTATCTGAATATGTAGAATGCCAACTGCTTTAATTACTGGTGCTTCTAGTGGTATTGGTAAAGCTTTTGCCCATGAATTAGCTGCACGCAAGACAAATCTTGTACTCGTTGCTCGTTCTGAAGAGAAACTCAACCAATTAGCTAAACAACTACAAGAAAAACACAAAATTCAAGTAGACGTTATAGTCAAAGACCTTACAGAACCTAATGCAGCTGCTGGTGTGTTTGATGCTACTAATGCAAAGGGATTAACCATTGACTTATTAATCAACAATGCTGGTTTTGGTTACTATGGCGACTTTGCTGAAGGGGATGGAGAAAGACAAATTAAAATCGTACAATTAAACATTTTAGCATTGGTAGATTTAACCCATAAATTTTTACCATTGATGCGGCAACGTCGTTCTGGAAGTATTATTAACGTATCCTCTATTACCGCATTTCAACCAATACCATACCTTTCTGTTTATGCTGCCAGTAAAGCTTTTATTCTCAGCTTTAGTGAGGCACTATGGGCAGAAAATCGTCAATATGGTGTCCGTATTTTAGTCACTTGTCCAGGGCCAATAGAAACAAACTTTTTTGCAGAAGCTAATTTTCCTCCAGCGTTGGTAAGTAGTACAGATAAAGTCTATTCCTCGCAAAAAGTGGTTTGGGAATCTTTAGAGGCTTTGGAAAAAGGCTATCCAACCGTTATTAGTTCTGATACTAATACTCAAATTAGAAGCAAGTTATCTCGGCTCGTACCGCGCAAACTTCTGCTGAATATATTAGCAAAACACTTTAAAGCCTAAGCTCGACTTTATCCATTTTTTGGCAACGCTGAAGCTGATGCTGAAAGCTTTGTATGACGGTAGTTTTACTTTTTAGTTTTCACCGAAAATCACTGATAGGGAAAAAGTTTTTGCCAAAAAGCTAGGGTTTTGCCGATACAAGAGATCCAAGTTA
>CAZZZY010000107.1:0-12230 GCA_964658545.1 uncultured Acetobacteraceae bacterium
CCATTTGCTTAAAATATGTACCTGACGAAAAATCCAGTGCAGCAACTGCCCACTTTCCGGTTAAAATTACCATTTGCAAGTGAAAGTAAGGGCAGTTATTCCACTCAGCAACCATTACCAGGATGCCCAAGAATGCCTCCGTCTCTGCAATTGCGACAATATCAGCGCCAAGCGATCGCTAGCTGGTTTACTAACAATGGTAGAGGGACGCTGAAAATGGCTACTGGTAGTGGTAAAACAATTACCGCACTAGCGATCGCTTGTGAATTATATCAGCAGATTAATTTACAAGTTCTGGTGGTGGTGTGTCCCTACCGCCATCTCGTCACCCAATGGGCGCGAGAATGTGAAAAATTTAATTTGCAACCCATTTTAGCTTTCGAGAATTTACGCACTTGGCAAAGTCAACTTTCTGGGCAAATTTATAATCTGCGTTCTGGTTCTCAACGGTTTGTGACTGTTATTACTACGAACTCCACTTTAATTGGAGATGGGTTTCAGTCTCAACTCAAATATTTTCCCGCCAAAACTTTAATTATTGGGGACGAGGCGCATAATTTAGGCGCACCCAAATTAGAAGAAAGTTTACCGCGTCGCGTTGGATTGAGACTGGCTTTATCTGCCACACCGGAGAGGTATTTTGACGATTTTGGCACACAATCTTTATTTGATTATTTTGGCCCAGTTCTCCAGCCAGAGTTTACATTGAGGGATGCGATCGCTCAAGGGGCTTTGGTACATTATCTGTATTATCCGGTATTGGTGGAGTTAACTGAAGCAGAAAGTATTGCCTATTTAAAGCTAACTAAAAGAATTGGGCGATCGCTACTTTATCGCGATCGAGAAAATGGTGGAGATTTTGAAGAGAATGAAGATTTAAAACCGTTGTTGATGCAAAGAGCCAGGTTAATTGGTGCAGCCGAAAATAAGTTAACCGCCTTGCATGAATTAATGGCAACTCGCCGCGAAACTACTCACACTCTTTTTTATTGCAGTGATGGTTCGCAAGAGGCGGGACAACGTTCATCTCTACGCCAACTTAAAGCTGTTGCTAAAATTCTGGGTGTGGATTTGGGGTACAAGGTTAGCACCTATACGGCTCAAACAACTTTACAAGAAAGGGAAATTTTGCGTCATCAATTTGAAAGTGGTGAGTTGCAAGGTTTAGTGGCAATTCGTTGTTTAGATGAAGGTGTCGATATTCCGGCAATTCAAACTGCGGTGATTTTATCCAGTTCTGGTAATCCGCGCCAGTTTATCCAACGACGGGGGCGAGTTTTACGTCCTCATCCTGGTAAAGAACGCGCCACTATATTTGACATGATTGTTTTACCACCAGATTTAGATAGAGAAACTATCGAAGTTGAGCGTAATCTGTTGAAAAAGGAATTGCGTCGCTTTGTGGAGTTTGCTGATTTGGCTGATAATGCAGGCGTTGCCAGAATGAAGTTACTGGATTTACAAAAGCGATATGGTTTATTAGATATTTGATGATGAACTAAAGAATAGTTGTATTTTTTTGTAAAAATTTTTCGACTTTTGAAAAAAGAAGCATTAAGTATGAAATAATAGAATTATGAGTTTGATAATAATGGGATGTTAGTAACTTTAAAAATTTTACTTACATCCCATTATCATCTAGATTAGTTAAAATAACTATAACAGAAAACGATTAAAGAATAAAGTATTTCTTCAAAAAGAATTAGAGATGTTAAAAGTATTGGGTCAATATAATTCGCTACTGCGTGTATTAACTAAAATCCAGGTTTTTTAACCCGCCTACGCGCGTAAAGTCTTGTGTAGCCGTGACTTCTAATCTGACTTACCCCAGAGGATAAAAAACGAACCACAAAGCACACGAAGGACACAAAGGGAAGAGGATTTAAAAGGTTTTTTGCGTTAATTCCATATTTTTGCAAAATTGGGATGCTCCCAAACAAGTAACTTTACCGAGGCTATTTCAGCACGAGAGAAAGTTAAAATATAGAAAAACTATATATATTTGAAAATCCGAGATGTCACAAGAGGCGAATATCGATGATGTGCAGGAGCCAATTACCAGCGCACCGCCGGAAGTACGGCAAATTATTGAGCGGGTATGGAAGCTGGAAAAAGGCAGGCTAGATAAGAAGATTAACAGCCATATAAATGATAATATTTTGGACATTATTAAGGAAGAGGTGCGATGAAGCTGACTTCAATCAAGCTCTGCAACTTTCGCTCCTTTTATGGTACGACACCAGAGATGATCATCGCTGGTGGAGATGCTCAGAACACGACAATTATTCATGGCAATAATGGCTCTGGTAAAACTAGCTTGCTGAATGCCTTTACGTGGGTATTGTATGATAAGTTTAGTGCGGCATTTGCATCGATAGAGCAGTTGGTGAATAAGCGTGCGATCGCAGAAACTCAAAAAGGTCAAGCTGTAGAATGTTGGGTAGAAATTGGCTGGGAACATGAAGGTAAACGTTATCGAGTGAAACGCGCCTGTCGGGGATATAAAAGCGAAAAAGATTTTGATGCTGGGAAAACTCAATTAACCATGTGGGTAGGCGGGGATGATGGAAAATGGAATATACCAATTCAGCAACCAGACGATATAATTAATCAAATTTTACCCGCTATTTTACATCAATATTTTTTCTTTGACGGCGAAAGAATTGAAGAAATAGTTCGTTCTGACAAAAAAGCTGAAATTGCCGAAGCTACAAAAATCTTCTTGGGTGTGGAGGTAATCAACCGTTCCATCAGACATTTGGGAGATGCTAAAAAAACTCTAGAAAATGATTTAAAAGCTATTGGTGATTCTGAAACTAAACAGCTATTACGACAACAAGAAAAGATGGAACGAGAGCGTGAACGCATTACCAAACGGCAAACGGAAATTAAAGAAGAGTTAGAATATCAACAAACTTTTAAAAAAGAGACAAGTAACCGTTTGCGAGAATTAAGTGCTGCTAAGGAGTTGCAAGAAAGATGGCAGAATTTAGAGTCGCAGAAAACGGCGAATCAAGAAGAATATAAAAAAACTAAAGAAGCACTGAAAAAAATTATTTCTGCGCGGGGATATACAGTTTTACTGTCAGAAACTACATCCCAGTTCCGAGGAATTATCAATGATTTGAAGCAGCGCGGCGAGTTAACATCAGGAATTTCGCGGGAATTTGTCAGTGATTTACTCAATTCTCAACGCTGTATTTGTGGCGCAGAATTACACGAGGGTAATCACTCTCATATTCATGTGAGTACCTGGTTAAATAAAGCAGGTTCTTCGGCGGTGGAAGAAACTGCAATTCGGATGAGCGCTCAAGTAGATGAAATTGATAAGCAAGCTATAGGTTTTTGGGAAGAAGTTGATAGAGAACAAACTAGGATTAATCAATTAAGGCAAAGTATATCTCAAGTTGAAGACGATTTGGACAATATTCAAGAACGGTTGCGAAAAGATGCTAATGAAGAAATTAGCAGTTTGCAAAAACGGTTAGATGAAATTGAAAGTAAAATTGATGAATTGAATCGAGAACAAGGTGCAAATCAGCAGCAAATTGCTCAACTCACAACTGAAATTGAAGGTTTAAACAAACAAATCTCCAAACAAAAGCTAAATGAGGATAAACAAATTTTAGCGCAGCGACGAATTAATGCCGCTCAAGATGCAATCGAACGGTTAACGGAAGTTAGAAATCGTCAAGAGCAACAATTTCGTCTGCAATTAGAAAAGCGAGTACAAGAGATATTCACTGAGATTTCTGTTACTCCATACATTCCTAAAATTAGCGATAAATATGAACTGACATTAGTAGAAAATACCACAGGTGTCGAAGCACCAGTTGCAGCATCCACCGGACAGAATCAAATTCTCAGTTTATCTTTTATAGCTAGCATCATTGACAAAGTACGGGAATGGAGTGAGAAGCGAAAAATGATGATGATTCCCGATAGTAGTACTTTTCCAATTGTCATGGATTCGCCGTTTGGTAGTTTGGATGAGAATTCGCGGCGACATATTGCAAAGACAATTCCCCAATTAGCAAATCAGTTGATAGTTTTAGTAACTAAAACTCAGTGGCGTGGTGAAGTTGAAGCAGAAATGACAGACAGAATTGGTAGAGAATATGTGCTTACGTATTATTCATCTAAGCCGGATTGCCAACAAGATTATATCGAGTTGGGTGGAGAAAGATATCCTTTGGTGAAACAAAGTCCGAATGAGTATGAATATACGGAAATCATGGAAGTTGAACGTAATATTTAAAGGATAAAGTTATGGTTGCGAGTCTAGATGGAAAGTATATGAGTCCCCAGGAATACCTGGAATGGGAAGAACACCAAGAGATTAAATACGAATATATCAATGGTGAAGTCTTCGCCATGACTGGGGGTACTATTCCTCATACTAGTATTGCCTTAAATTTAGCTTCGGCGTTAAAAAGTCACTTGCGAGGGGGTTCGTGTCGCGCTTTTATGGCGGATGCAAAAGTAGGTGTATCTGAAAACGGGCCATTCCACTATCCAGACGTTGTGGTGACTTGTGATGAAAGGGACAAACAAGCGATTAAATTTATTCAGTATCCTTGTTTAATTGTCGAAGTTCTTTCCCCTAGTACAGAAGCTTATGACAGAGGCGGGAAATTTATGCAGTATCGTCGCATTCAGACTTTACAAGAATATATCCTCATTGATGCTGAAAAAATCAGTTTAGATTGCTTCCGGTTAAATGATAGAGGAATCTGGGAGTTACATCCTTATGAAGAGGGAGATGAGGTTCATTTAACCAGTGTTGATTTCCACTTTCCGATTTCTTTGGTTTATGAGGATGTTCAGTTTGCATGAAAAACGAACCACAGAGGCGCAGAGGACGCGGAGATAAGAGGCTGAAATTGGGATTATCTCTAAGTAATTAGGAGATGTTTTATGAGTATTAAAACTGAAGCAACTATTGAAGATTTGTACCAATTACCTGACAATTGTAAGGCAGAAATTGTCAATGGAAAATTGCTGCTAATGTCTCCAACGGGATTTTTACCAGGACGTGCAGGTGGTGAAATTTATGCTAATTTACGTGATTATGAACGACTGACAAAAAGTGGCTATGCTTTACCTGATAATGTCGGTTTTATTGTCAATCTCCCTCATCGTCGTTATTTAAGTCCTAATGCCGCATTTTATACTGGTAAATCTACGGTTGGGAAGTTCCTTAATGGTGCGCCTGTGTTTGCTGCTGAGGTGAGAAGTGAAAATGATTATGGTGAGACAGCAGAGAAAGATATGGCTAGCAAACGCCGTGATTATTTTGCGGCTGGTACTTTGGTAGTTTGGGATGTGGATGTACTTAAAGAGGAAGTTATCAGAGTATATCGCGCTAGTAATCCTAAAGAACCCCAAATTTATCGCCGTGGTGAGTTGGCGGAAGTTGAACCCGCGTTACCAGGATGGACTATGTTGGTGGATAATTTGTTTGTTTAGCGATCGCCCACATCCTATCATAAAATCATACCTTGCAAATTGCGTAAACGTAGTGATCGCTTTTCGCTGTTGGTAGATGATTTGTTTGTTTAGCGATCGCCCACATCCTATCATAAAATCATACCTTGGCAATTGCGTAAACGTAGCGATCGCTTTTCGCTGTCGGTTAAGATGGCAACAATGTAAATATTAATATCATGGCTGCAAATAGAATCAGGGTTGCTAAAGATAAGGCTGAGTTGGTGAAATCTCTAGTAGCATCAAAAGACACAACTGGGCCTTTTCAAACTTATGTAGAAGTAATGGTGTTTGCAGCAGCTTTGGGCGTTAAAAATAAAAAGCGCATTCCTTTAGACGTAATTTCTAAAGATTTATCCCCACTGCGACAAGATTATTTTACTAGCAGCTTCACTCTGTTAATTAATTTGTTAGCTATCACCGAAACAGAAAACATTAAAATTTTAGACGATGATAATGTTGCTGATGAGCAACGTATTCACATTTTTGAAGAGTATGCGAATGGTGGTTTAGAAATTATACAAAATGAACTGCATGGCGCAGTAGACTATTCAGAGCGACTTTTCTTATTTCTTAGTTATGAAAGAACTAATACAGAGCAAAAAGATGAGGAATTTGATCTAACCAAATTCCTATCTTAAATAACCCTCTATTAATCAAATTATGTTCTGTTAACTTTAATAGACTTTACTTTTCTATTCAGAATCAAGTTCATCCTCTTCTTCTGATACTTGGAGAAGTGAAGATTGAGTATTTAATTCTGGCAAACCAATAGCGAGTATAGCAGAAAACCTATCTCGAATCATGTCTTCTTTTTGTTGAGTGTTCATTTTTTCATGTTCTTTTCCATAAAAAGCAACAGTATCAAAACCTTTATATAATGCCTTGTAAGCATCTGTGCAACCTGCCCACTCAGCTTTATTTTTATCTGCACTAAAGAAATTGAGTAGTTTTCGCCGCGATAAAATTTGAGAACCTCTTGCAGCGTCGATTTCTGTTTTACGAGAGCCAAAATACCACAAGCACAATAAGGAGAATATTCTATCTTCTACAGTTTTCGCAACTTTAATTTTGTCAGTACCTTGGTTTATTGCTATAAATGTCCATAAACGAAAAGGATAATCTGGCAGGTTAGCATCTACTTTTAAAATACCTTTGTCATATAATCTATCTAGACAACTCAATACGTTATCGATATTACCTAAATTTGTGTCTTTGGCTTTATAGTCAAACTCCACAATTCTGCCTAGACGAACTATTGCTTTCTGGAATATAGCTTTGAAAGCCCATTGATTATCTTTCATGCTATTAATAGCAACTTATAGTAATTGCATTAAAAAACTTTAGCTTATTTGGATCTAAAAGATAACCTTTAACTATGTCATCTTCTACTCTCTTCTCATCAATTTCTCGCTGAAAAAGCTCTTTAAGAGACCATTTTGTATCTAACGAAGCGGGAATTTGTTCAGCTATTTTTAACTCGTCAATAGCTCGGTTAACATCAACCAAAGAAAGAACGTATGGAAGTGCTACACCTTCTGATAAAGTGTAAATACCAGTCAAACCATACAGAGGTTTATTGAATCTTGATTTTCCTTCATTATTTGATAATATTAGCATTTGATCTCAACCGTATCTAAGAGTAAATGATGGAAGAAATAGTCTAGATAAAATATCTTCAACTAGTTTGTCTGAAGCGAGTTTAGAACATTCATAATCTTCTTCAATTTGATTATCTAATTCGTCATCTTCATCAACACTATCTGACATAGTGCTTGTATTATATGAAGTATAAATAATTAGCAATCTGCATTTATTAATTTTGTGTCCAGCATCTGCAAGACGATCGCGTAAAATACTACCTTCACGAATATGACTGCGAATCCTAGAGTATAAATTAGTTGCTTTTCCTATATATAATGGCTGCTGAAATATGAGGGAATTATTCAAAACCATAAAGAGCAGTTGACGAAATGAGGAATCAGCAGCTAACTCTTTCAACAAAAGCTCTTTAGAAAATGAAGTCTCTGCTTCGAGTTTTATCCGATGTGCTGGAGGCAGTTTTGTTTCTCTCGGAGCCGAATGATCCTTACAAAGTTCCCCCAAAATATAATCAACGAAGACTTCAGGATCATTGATCGCATTAGCATCAATCTCAAAGCGACGATACCAAGCGTAGACACCGCCGATATTATCGGGAATGCGGCTTAAAACAGCACTATTTCCCCGCATCTGTGCCAAATCATACAATACGACGTTTTCACTTAGCTGTTGCACAGCATCACTGCCATATAGCCATGCCACAAAATAGACTCCCTTTATACATTATGTATCAGGGTAGCATAATAATTTCTTTAAAGGCGAATAATCATTAGCAACTACAGAATAGGTGGAAGTCCTACCGCCTTTAGTTCAACAAACTCGCCATTAAAACCTATTGTTTTATCTTCCGTAGTCCTAGCATCCGCTAAAGCCTTACGAAGTTCAGCACGTTCCATCTGTTCCTGAATTCCACCCAAGATGTAAACCAATAACTTCGCCGCTAAATCTCGTCCAGCAACCTGCACCCGCTTTTTATTTGGGTCATACAAAACCCCATACCAGAGAGACTGGGGATATTCCATACCACTAAAGCCGCCTTGCTGGTCAAACTTCCGCAGCTTCTTAAAAATATCTGCTAGGGCAAAACCTTTTTTAAATACCAAAATTCCCAAAGCTTGCGCCAATGCAACTTGAGCAACCGGACGGAAAAGCATATTTCCTTCACCTCCATCCTTCTCAAAGCTGAATCGCCGTAAAGCTGGTGTATCCTCGTGTTCTAAAATTTTATAACTGGAAAGACTAGCCAAATTATCAAATAGCTTGCTAAATTCCTGAATCCCCTGCTCAAGTTCTTCATCCTCTGGACGCATGGGAATTAGACCTTTCTCCAAGGGTTTCCAGTGAGGGAACTTTTGAGCCAAATATCGCTCAGACATATCTTGCAGAGCTTGCAAAGTGGTTAAAACTGTAGAATTGGAAGCCACTGTTGCACTATTCCAATTAACGCGGGGATTGCGCTCTTGTCGTTGTTCTAATAATGGATGTGTAACTGCAATTTTTCTAGCAACGATCGCAAAACCATCATCTTCATTCAACTGTGTTAGTTGCCCTTTAGTCAATGGTGCAGCCATCAAGTTGACATGAACAAAAATCGACCTTACCCTCCGCCTTGCCTGGGTGCGAGTTTCCCCAGCCGCTACCGCACAGATAAACTCAATACCAATTTTTTCCTTGGGTAAATTTTGCAAGTAAGCAAGGTCTACTTGGTACTTTTCTATCAAATCATTGACTGTAATAAAACTGTCATCAGCACCTTTATCTTTTTTATAGCGCTGGAGTTTACGAGTTTTGATTAATTCCATTAACCCCTGAACCCCCATTAATCGATGTTGACCATCTAGTGCATAAATGGTTACATCATCCTCAGAAATATTTAGCAGACCTACCTTAGCGTCTTTATCTAGAGGGATAAAATCAGTCGTAGACTTTGTGGCGCGTCCTTCGCTATCCCACTCAGCAGCTTTGGGATTATCCACCCACGGTTGATTTATCACCACCAGCACCGGCGGAAACTTATGATTGTCTCTAGCCGCTAAATACTGGACTAGCGGTGCTTGACGTGACCAATCAAGGGGACGTTGCTGAATTTCATCAATACTATCCGCGTCAATTTCGACATTATCAGTCTCAGGATTGTACTTTTTCTGAAACAAAGGTAAGCCAGAGGCGAAGTGAACCCGGCCTGCGAACCATTCTAGTGTAACAGAGCTAACATAAGCTTCAGTACCACCCATCTCGGTTTTTTGAACGAGAATCTGATCTTTTCTTCCTAAAAACTTCTCTAGGAGTAAAGCTAGTACCTGTTTTTCTTTATTTTCTCGTTCCAGGTATTCTCTAGTGATGTCAGCAGTTGGGTCAGATGCACTATCTTTCATGTTAAATTTTAAAAACAGAATAGGATTATGTAGTTTAATTATCTAAAAAATTAGATATTAGTAGTAAAGTTTTTAAAAACTGTTTTTTCAACCCAGTCCACTGGGTTTTGTATGTGTAGCCGCGAATTCTATTCGCCCTATTTACCCCGATATTACGCCAGGTTTCCAGAGAGAAGGAGAAATGACTACAGCACAACAAGCAGAAAATAAAGGTCAGCAAACACGTACTGTAGCAGAGTTAGTGGACTACATCCAAGCTCTCACCATTGAAATTCAAGAATTGTATTGTTTAGATGAGATACCTTGGGTTTTAGGCGTGTCTTGGGGAAAGGATTCTAGCACAGTATTGCAGCTTGTGTGGAATGCGATCGCAGTTCTTCCTCCAGAAAAAAGAACAAAAACAGTCTATGTAATTACAACCGATACTCAGGTAGAAAACCCTGTAGTGTCTGCTTGGGTTCGCAAATCCATGCAGAATCTCAAGGTAGCTGCTAAAAAACAGGGGATGCCAATCGAGCCACATTTACTACAACCAGTAATTCAAGACACATTTTGGGTAAATCTTATTGGTAAAGGATATCCAGCACCTCGTAACCAGTTTCGCTGGTGTACACCACGCTTAAAAATTAATCCTGCTAATCAATTCATCCGTGAAATAGTTAGAGCTAACGGTGAAACAATTCTTGTATTGGGTACTCGCAAAGCAGAAAGCGCCAAACGTGCTGCCACAATGAAAAAGCATCAAGTTGATCGAGTACGCGATCGCCTGAGTCCTAATGCCAGCCTACCCAACTCCTTAATCTATACCCCTATTGAAGATTGGAGTAATAACGATGTCTGGATATATCTGAATCAGTGGAATAATCCTTGGGGACAAAGCAATAAAGAATTATTCACTATGTATCGAGGTGCAACAGCCGATAATGAATGTCCACTAGTTGTTGATACTTCTACTCCTAGCTGTGGTGATTCTCGATTTGGCTGTTGGGTTTGCACACTAGTAAATAAAGATAAATCAATGGAGGCAATGATCCAAAATGATGAAGAAAAAGAATGGATGCAGCCATTATTAGATATCCGTAACGAACTAGATATTAAAGATGACCGAGACAAAAGAGATTTTAGAAGAATTTGGGGTGAAGTTCAACTTTTTGAGCGTAACAAAGATGGGGAAATATCTGTTGAACCAATACCTGGCCCTTATACCAAATATTGGCGAGAACATTGGCTCCGACGATTATTAGAAGCGCAAACAAAAACCCGTCGTACAGCGCCAGAAAATATGCGCGACATCACCCTAATTACTCTAGAAGAAATGAGTGAAATTCGCCGCATTTGGCTAGAAGAAAAACATGAATTCGATGATAGTTTACCCCGGATTTATCAAGAAGTGACTGGTGAAGAATTTCAAGACCCCCGTCCTGGTGCTGACTATAGCCTACTAGGTCGTGATGAATGGATAGTATTGGAAGAAATCTGTGAAGGTGACGCGATGCACTTGGAACTCATGGCGAAATTGTTAGATACAGAACGCCAGTATCGCAAAAAGACTCGTCGCGTGGGAATTTATGACACATTAGAAAAATGCTTTAATACGAGTTCCCGTTCTCCAGAAGATGCAATTAAAAATGCTCGTTTGAAACGCGAATTAAGCGAAGCAGTTAGTCAAGGTGATGTTGCAAAAGTCAAGCAGATGACTTTGGGCGATGTTCCAGCAATTAATGAAGTAGATGAAGGTGAAAGTGATGAACAGGTAACTTGGGCGAGTATGAAATTTAAAAAGGGAAATTTAGAATAATAGAAGAACGGGCGAATAAAATTCACGGCTACCGAAACGAAACCCACCGACCTGGGTTGAAGAAAATGAGAGAAAATTTTACACATAATTAGATGACCAAATGTTCAGTTATAATACAGCAGTCAACAAACTACTTAAAGAACGCTTGACAAAGTTTGGTTATCTTAAGACAAGGGAGGTTCTATGATTCAAGCCATACACAAATTAGTAACTTTTGAAGATTTTGCAGCTTGGCGGCCTGAAGGTGGAAGATACGAATTACATGATGGCGTGATTGTTGAAATGCCACAACCAGTGGGAGATCATGAAGATGTTGTTGGTTTTTTGGCGCTAAATATATCTATCGAAATTGGACGACAAAAACTTCCCTACTTCATTCCAAAAACTGTATTAGTCAAACCATTTGAAGGTGAATCAGCTTATTCACCAGACATATTAATAATCAATCGACCAAATTTAGTGAATGAGCCTTTATGGAAAAAGCAATCAACTGTATCTCAAGCTGCATCTATTCCATTGGTTATTGAAGTTGTTAGTACTAATTGGCGGGATGATTACTATAAAAAATTAGCTGATTATGAAGCTATAGGTATTCCCGAATATTGGATTATAGATTACGCGGCTTATGGCGCTAGGAAGTTTATTGGCAATCCTAAATTGCCTACTATATCCATTTATCTATTAATCGATGGTGAGTACCAAGTTACTCAATTTAGAGGCGATACCCATATTGTCTCCCCTACTTTCCCAGAATTGAATTTAACCGCCGAACAGATTTTTCAAGCTGGAGGTGTGCAAATCTAGCCACAACCTAGCTGTAAGGGTGTAATATGAATCACCCATCTGTTGATATCCACCAACTACATTGCTTACCCACACCGAGACAGATGCAATCGCATTTCTTGGGAGCATCCCATTTTGGAATAAGTAGTGCGAGCATCTTGCTCGCTTGAATCTATTATGCGAGC
>CAZZZY010000108.1:0-12170 GCA_964658545.1 uncultured Acetobacteraceae bacterium
ATTCTCAAGTATTAACTAAATAATAAAGCGCTCTCCCAAACTGGGAGGGCGCTTTATTATTTAGTTAGTGTTATACGTTAGGACTTACGCACAAATATATCTCAGACTCTGATTTCTCCGTGTCCTCTGCGCCTCTGCGGTTCGTTATTCCGTAACTCTTGCGTAAGTCCTATACATTTTTAAAATAGCGTTTACTGAGTAAACTCATGTTTAAACGATTTGGTCGCCGTAAGGAAAAACCATAGCCGTTCAGGAGCATAAAATCAGCTGATCGTGTCAAAATGTTAAGTGTATAGTTTATTTGCAAACTCACTTATGCCGAAAGCAATTTGGAATGGCGCAGTTTTAGCTGAAAGCGATCGCACCGTAGTGGTGGAAAACAACCATTATTTCCCTGCTGATACCATTAACAAGGAGTACTTCACAGACAGTAACACCCACACAACTTGTCCTTGGAAAGGTGTCGCTAGCTACTATAGTATTGAAGTTGATGGACAAATCAACAAAGATGCTGCTTGGTACTATCCCAGCACCAAGGAGAAAGCTAAGAATATTGAGGGTTATGTCGCCTTCTGGAAGGGTGTAAAAGTTGACGCTTAATGGGGGCAAAACTACACGCTGTAGGGGCAATTCATGAATTGCCCCTACCTGAGAATGTTTCTTTTTGGCTATTGTTTGCGTTCTCTATAGCGATCGCCTGCTCAACAATGATGTCCATAAGGAAATTATTGTCAGCAATAAAAGCTGTAAAATTATTTTGCTGTGGTTATTGTAACATCAGGGAGTAACTCCATGAACGACGCATTGAACTTGATTAAAAAAGCAGTTTTATTGACTGTAGGCACCGTCAGCTTAGTTATCGGTATTGTTGGAGTTATTCTCCCACTTGTACCGGGAACTCCTTTTTTAATTTTGGCTGCAATCTGCTTTGGAGCGTTGCTAGCTTAACGTTTCGACTCTTACTAGATGGATACCATCGATCTATAAAAGTTTGGTTGTGCTGAGTTTTGGCTTTTGAGTAAAAACTCCCTAGCAAAAATGTTAATGTTCTTACTCCCGTTCAATTTACAACTCAGCATTTTTTACCATCACTTTTATTTATGAAAATAACAAAAAAAGATACTTGTTTTTATCAAAATCGCAGCGTATATTGAAATGAAGACTTGTGTATAACAGCACTTAGTTGTTAAGCAATAAGTAAAATCTGTCCAAATTTTTAGTAATAATTGAGGCTGCTATGAACAAGAGCCTTTCGAGTATAGATTATCAAATTATTCATGCAACTCCTGGACGCATCCGCATTAGCTTTCCCCAGTTGAAACAAGATTCTGAATGCGCCAGTCAAATTGAACAATTAATTAATTCCCTTGATTTCGTTGTTAGGGTGCGTCTTAACCCCCTTGCCTCTTCAATCGCAATTCGCTACGAAGCGAATGGCATCTCAGAAGAAGCTGTTGTTGAGCAAATTGCCAGTTGTTTTCGGCAAGTAGTACAAACAATAAATATATACCAACAGAATCAAAAGTACTTAAAAGTGCTTGATGCAAAAGTAGAAAAAGCCGAAGAAGAACTAGCGGGTAAAGTAGGAGGCGAGGCTATTGGCGAGATAGTTGGCGGTGTGATCGGTGAAGTCTTACTTGGGCACGTCGGGGGAACTATAGGTTCTCATGTTATGGGGAAAGTAGGGGGATTGATTGGAGAATCCATAAATAGTGAAATGGCTGATGTGATGGGACTGTTACAACACTTAGAGTCCCAAGGAACAAAGAAGATAAGGTCGTCAATTGATCAAATAAACCACTCCCAGCACAATGGTTTAACAGCATCTCAGCTAGAAAAACTATGGCAGATTCCTAGCAGTACCATTGTCGCGCAAGCTGATGAAGGGGTTACGGCTTTTGAATGCTGGAGTCAGGAAATGTATGGTATACGGTGGACGTTTGTATTTTCCAATCCGGCAAAGTTAAATTCTAAAAAGTTGTTTTTTCCTGTGTAATTGGATTTTGGATTTGAATTTATCCAAAATCCTGTGATGTTATCGGGGGATTATAATTCTTCCGGTTCGCTGAATCTGGCGTGAATATCATCAACCCCTTGACGCATTTCTACAAGAATTCGCGGAGAATGAAACGTTTGCTTGAAAAACCATCCGCAAGTTATGGTTATGTATATCAAGAATAGGTAGGGAAAGAAATTGTAAGGAGTTTCAGGAGGCGGGAACATTGTACTACCAGGAATTCCCACACTACCTAAAATTGGAATCATCATGAACCCTACCCCCACCGCGCTGAAAACTACATCTCGCGTCTTGAGCTTTCTCATGTTGTACAGATAAATCGGGGCTGCAACAGAAATTAAGACATAGACAGTTAAAAAACCATAGCTACTGATAGCCCCCAAGTAACCCATACTATCGAATAGTGGGACGCGAAAGAAAGACATCCCCGCCGGCAGCAGAAATGTAGCGAACGAACATATTGTTACCGCAATGTGGGGTGTTTGATTAGATGTGTGTGTTGCACCCATTTTGGAATGAAATAAACCGTGACGTGCCATCATAAAGAACACTCTAGCTGCTGGATTGATACAGCCAAGGACACAAGCAAAGAAGCTAAACAAAGCACCGAAAGCAACTAACAGCCCTAAAAAACCTACTCCCGCTTGCTGTGATAAAAAACTTAGAGGTTCTTCAGTTTTCGCAATAGATACTCCGGTACCATTAAAAGCCAGCACCTCGATGTAGGTTGTCAAAATAAAGAATAAACCAGCCAGGATGGTACTACCAATAACGGCTCTGGGTATGGTTTTCAATGGGTTTTTCGCTTCATCGCCCAAGGTAGTGGCACTTTCAAAGCCAGAAAAGCCAAACATTACTAAGACAAGTCCCGTCGCCACGCTACCAGGGGCTACACCTTGTAGGGTTAATTGCGGTATATCCAGTGCAAAACCGTGGTGTTGCCAAATGATTACGCACAAAATAGTAATTAAGACAAGAGAAGTTCCCTCCATCCACAGCATCGCTACGGCACTAAGTTGGATATCTTTATAAGCTGCAAACCAAGCTATCCCTGCACCTACTGCTAACAGGGTAATACTACTTGGATGAATACCTAAATTACCAATTAAGGTTCTGCTAAAGTTGGCAAACCCGCATAAAGTAGACATCCCTGTAAATAAATAAGCTAGCACTAGACTCCAACCGCAAATTACGCCTGCTGTGGGGCCAAGTCCTTTGACTATGTAGGAGTAGAGTGAACCAGGAGAGGCGGAGCGACTAGCAAATTGGTTAATGTTGATGCTGACAAATACTAGCCCAATTAAGCCGATAACAAAACTTAACCAAGTGCCGTTTCCAGAAAGGGCAACGATTAAGCCAATATTAGATGCTGGTATTGTGGTGGGTGCAATTACAGCAAAAGATTGCGCTAAAACTTCTCCGAAGGACAGGCAATCTGGTTTTAAGCCGTGAGCGCTGTCAGGCAATTCTGTTTTTCTTGTCATGCTAGGATTCTAAGAGCGCGTAAAGGTAGATGAATTTGGAATGATCCTGATCAAGAGGTGGGGATAACCGAGTAATTCGTAATTAAGCGGGAGTTACGGAAAATTTTAGCCGAAACCCTTATTCTCAGGTAGGGGCAATCCCTTGCGGGAAGCAGCTTTGCGTCTACATGAATTGCCTGTGATCGCGTATAGTTTTGCGTAAGTCCTATTAAGAATTAATCAGCTTCGGGTGCGTTCCATTCAACTGATTTTCTGGAAAGGAAATTTTTTCTAACTCCAGATACAGTTGCTGTTCAGCTTCTGAGAGGGTTGTAACATCTAGAGAAGTGCTGAGAGGAGTTACACCACCCGGGCCTAACAAAGGACGCAAGCCGTTAATTTCCGCGAGGATGGCGGAACCGTTGTTAATAATGATTGCTAAAACGGGATCGAGGGCAAAAAGTACCCCTGAAACTGCGGCACTGATATTAGGAACTGCAACGATCGCAACATTTTGCCAGATAATATCCATTGCTTGTTTGGCAATTTTGATGGCATGGGTTAGACCTCGTAAATCGTCTTCCATCAGCACGATATCGGCGGTTTCTCTGGCAATATCGGTAGCACCAGCAAAGGAAATTGAGACATCCGCATAGGCGAGGGCGGCTGAGTCGTTAATCCCATCGCCACAGAAGGCTACTGTTTTTCCACTGTCGTGGAGCGCTCTCACTACTTCAACTTTCCGTTCTGGAAAGGCTTCAGCATATATATTGTTGGGGTCTATATTCAAGTCTTTAGCGATCGCTCTGGCAACTCGCGTGACATCCCCACTCAACATATAGGAGTTGATGCCTGCTTCTCGCAGTTCTTGAATAACTTCTTTACTCTCAGTTCGGGGAGGATCGCTATATAAAATAACTCCCAGCAATTCCCCGTTGGCCGCTACATATACCAGGGAGTTACTACCAGATTTGAGGTTGGGATAATGCTGATCTAAGTAGTCTTGACTAATGTTTTCTTGCGCCATCAGTCGGTGACTACCTACGAGTATTTGCTGAGAATTAACCGTGGCAACTACACCCAAGCCCACCTGATAATCCCAGGCTTGGCACTCGTAAAGCTGTATACCTTCGTCTTTGGCGTGGTGGACGATCGCCTGGGCTACCGGATGGGTTAATCCCTGTTCGGCGGTAGCTGCTAGTGTGAGCAATTCCCGTTCTGATATCCCTTGATTCGTGAGTTTTATACCAGTTACTTGAGCGTGTCCTTGAGTCAGAGTACCTGTTTTATCAAATACAACGGTGTCCACACGCGCCAGTATTTCAATGGCGCGACCGCTACGAATAAAGACACCATTCCGAGCTGCATAAGTCAGAGCGGAAAGGATTGTTGTGGGAACTGATACCCGAATCCCAGTACCGACATCAAGGGTGAGGAGGGCGATCGCTCGACCTAAATCTCCTGTGAGCAAGCCAACGCTAGTTCCCACTAATAGGGTAGGAACTACTGCTTGATTGGCGATCGTTGCTGCGTAGTTCTCCACTCTGGTATCATGGACTGGTGCGGACTGCATCAGCGATACAATCACGCCAGCACGGGTGTTTTGACCTGTGCGCTCTACTAGAATGCACAAATTGCCATTTACCAGCAGAGTTGAAGCAAAGACTTCATCGCCTTCAGAGCGAGTTACGGGTACTGACTCACCAGTGAGTTTACACTGGTCAATTAACCCAGTACCGCGGAGGATGTGACCGTCTACAGGAATTTGATCCCCAGGATAGACAACTACGCGATCGCCTTCTACAACTTCTCTGACAGGAATTTGTACTTCTTTTCCGTCACGTTCTACGAGTGCATATTTACCCAGACAGTCGAGTAAATCTAGAGTTGTGCGTTCACTACTACGCGCTGTCATATCCCGAATTACTTCACTTCCCTCAATCAGAGTCAGCATAAACGCCGGGGCGAAGTAATTAGCCCGCATTGTATGTAAGCTGACTGTCAGAGCGTCGAGAAAGTCGATATTAAGTTGCTTGTCTTGCTCAATCCCTTCCCATGCTCGCTGGAATACTGGTATTGATGCGAAGAAGATTGCACCCGCGATTAAGACACTGGGGAATGGTAAGCCGATGAGAGCGCCAAAACTCAGCACTATACTAACTACAGATGGCCCTAACCTTTCCCAGTAGTTAACTTCATGATTACTTTGTTTTTCGGTAGCCTTTTGAATTGCAGTCTCATCAATTTGGACATGGATAGCTTCTTGAATAGCTGCAAATAGCTTTTGTTCAGCTTTGGCGATCGCTTGAGCATCAACTTGGTAGTCATATTCAACTGCGATCGAACTCACTACTGGGTTAATCCGAACTTCAGTGACGCTATCAATGGACTCAACCAGATATTTTAACGTGCAGGCATACTCGGTATCTGTGGCTAGTCGAGGAATGGAAATTCTGATGCGCCGGAGATTTTTATGAACAATTTTATAACCTACTATTTGTTGCAATCTTTCGACTTTTGCAACTCCTGGCGGATTGATCGCTAAGTCTAATTTTGATAAGTCTTCTGAAAGACTTAGTTCAATACAGGTGAGAATTTCATCTTGGATAAAACTACTAGAAAAACCTTCAGTTTTGTACTCGATGGCGATTGATTTTGCTGCTAAATTTATCTGCACATCGGTAACTAAATTGAATGATTCAATCACCTGTTTGAGAGTTTGAGAATATTCTAAGTCTTCTGCAAGTCTAGGGAGAAAAACTCTGAGGCGCTGCTCATTTTTATGTACAACTTGATAATTTAATTCTGCTACTTGATCGATCAAAGATCCTCTATTTTCATCTGTCGTCAACATTCTCATTTCCCTAGTAGATGTCCAAGTTTTATGGATTACAACCAAACGTATTTTTGATTGACAGCACTTCTTGTTTGAATTCTCTGGCGATCGCACTTGACACAAATCACTGAATCATGAACCTCTGTCCAAGAATTTTAAATTAAAAATTTGTAGATAGAGCAGAGGCCCTATCTACAAAAGTCTTCACAGTAAATAGTTTCAAGGGGGAAACTACAATTTTTTAAGAATGAGCATTTGCATCGACAATTTCTATCTGATGAGGTTTCGTATTCTCTGATTCTGCTTGATTTTTCTTTAGCAGATGCTCTGTTTTAGCATCTGCTAACAAATCTCTAAATGATTCTTCCGCTTCCGAAAAGATGGTTTGGGCATTTTCAAATGCTTCAAAACTCCACACTAATCCCTTTTTTGTTAACTCTTTTGTGGAGTCTGTTAAGGATTCAATTAAATTGGAATTAGAATCTTTTTCCCCAAGCGCAGAACCTACTGAACTAATAACAGGTGCCAATATTAATGCACTAACCCCTACTGCTAAGGCGGTAAATGGCTCAAGTCCTAGTAATAAAGCTTCAAGTTCCATGTTTATTTAACTCTGCTAGGTAATTAAGAAATCAAAGCGAGAATTGCTAAAGAATCTGCATACATTAAATGTATCTCGGTTATTTCGGATCGTCATCAATTGATTGACAATACAAGTTATTAACTTATATGTTCAAAAGCACTCGAATTAATTCCTACATTTCATTTTAATGTATACCACAAGTGCGATTACAATTAAACATCTATTATGTCATAAAATTTTTATATATTTAGTCTCGAAAAACCAGATTTATTTAAATATCTTTTTTTTGCAGAATTTAGAATCAATTAGTGATTCATTTTGTAAACTAATAAAATACTGATCTTGTTCAACTTTATCGAAACAGAACTCAGGATTCAGTTGGATATTTTGTATAAATAACTGGCGGATAGCACAGCGAAAAGCTTTCTCTACGAGATGCTGCACGAACGCTTAGTCTGGCTTCAAGTGTAGCCGAATATGTGTGAAATCGACTTACCCTGTATTTAATGTCCGTTGTAAACTACCTGATTGATACATTTAGGTAAACAGATACCACACTATTGATTAAAATTAGGGTTTGGTTGCCTATCAAATCAGCTTTTACAGATAAACACTGTAATCCTACAGGGATTTAGGAGTCAATAACTATCCTAGCAGAGTTTTGTAAAAATGAAAACCAGATTATGAGAAATTTGGCATGACCTGGTAAGGTAACGACACCAAAACTTGAGGTCTTCCAATACTTATCCAGTTCTTTAAGAATCCTTTGAAACGGAGAGGGGGGGATTCGAACCCCCGTTGGGTTTCCCCAAAACGCATTTCGAGTGCGTCACCATGAACCGCTCGGACACCTCTCCAGATATTTATTCAAATGTTTGAGTATCTATTCTATATCTAAATGCCGAGAATTGAGGGAAATTTTAGCCCATTCCCAATCTTATTATAACATTATTGCTTTATCTACGTAACAGATGTGCGTATGTCTTTGGCGTTCGTCACTCTCTCTCTGACTAGGTTCAGTAGAATTCTTTCTAGTTGCGATCGCAACTAGAATTTCATCTGGAATCGCTGACTCGCGTTCTCGACTCTCAGCAGAGTCCCAACGCGGTAGTCTTATACGAAAGTAACCTCGGAAGCTCTCAATACCAACTGTATTTCTAGATACTCCGCTCACAGTAAACTCCCCGGAAAAGAATGATAGTGATAGCCGAAAAGATAGTTATCATTCTTTAGCGAAGGAAACGCCGAAAGCCTTATTTAATAAGCTTTTTCGACTGATGCCTCTGGCTTAAAACTATGTCTCAAAACCTCTCTTACCTACCATGATGAACTCTGCCGTACCACCGCAACAAAACTTGTGCTAGTTTCTGCGGATTGTGACGAACAAAACCTGTTTCATCTTCATACAAAACATTAGCTGGAACAATCCTTCGCCCTAGCTGAGTTACGGCTTCTCTATCTAGGAAAACGGGATGGGAATTTTGTTCGGCGTAGCGGATGAGTGATTGCTCTGAGGGGGATTTTTTGTGTATCAGCACAGCATCAAATAGCCGTCTTTGCCCACAAGCAGCATCAATTGCTCTGATATGATCGGCAACAGTGTAGCCTTCAGTTTCTCCTGGCTGAGTCATTATATTGCAGATATAAATACGGGGAGCATCTGTTTGAGCGATCGCATCGGCAATTTCTGGTACTAATAAATTAGGAATTAGACTTGTATACAGGCTACCTGGCCCAATGATAATGTAATCAGCTTCTTTAAGTGCCTTAATAGCTGCTGGTACCGCCGGAGGATTTGCTGGAATACAGCCAATTTTGACAATTTTACCACCAGCTTTGGGAATGCTAGATTCTCCATCAATCCGGCGACCATCGGCTAATTCTGCCCAGAGGTGAACATCACTAAGAGTTGCTGGTAGTACTTGTCCCCGTACCGCTAGCACTTTAGAACTGGCTGCAACTGCTTGTTCTAAATCTCCAGTAATATCACTCATTGCCGTTAAAAACAAATTGCCAAAACTGTGACCCGTTAACCCATCTCCAGCCCGAAAACGGTATTGAAACAATTCTGTTAATAACTTTTCTTCATCTGCTAGTGCAGCCAAACAATTGCGAATATCCCCTGGTGGTAGCACTCCGAATTCTTGACGCAACCGCCCAGAAGATCCACCATCATCAGCTACAGTCACGATCGCAGTAATATTAGCGCTGTAGGTTTTCAGTCCCCTCAACAACGTAGAAAGTCCCGTACCACCACCAACTACCACTATTTTCGGGCCTCGGTACAATCGACGATGGGCCAGCAAGATATCAATGAGTTCTTCTCCACCTTCTGCTCTTAGTACCTTAGTAATTGAGCCGACAGTGCGAGTTTGCCCCCAAAGGACTAACAGCAAGCCACCAAGCAACACCAAAGGCCCACTGACATAGTTGGGTAAGAGGTTAGTGATTACTCCCAGAAAATTCCTAACCAACTCAATCATCCAAAAAATTGGGGTCAGCTTAATCCAAATAGCTAACCCCAAACTAGCCAGCAGTACACCCCCAAGACTGATCAACAACCAACGTTTTACTGATAGTCCAGGGGATAACCATTTGAACCACTGGTTAACCCGATGGGAAGTTCGAGAGCGCGACTGCTTTTGCAGGGCGTTGAGGGCTTGTCTCAGAAAACCAATTGACATACCTGATTTACAGCAGTGCTACAAACAATAATTAACAGAAAATGTACACCACTTGGTTTAAAACAGTAGGCGTGAAACTATTATATTTGTCTATTCCATTAGACTAAGAGCAGGTGGTTAAGATTGCCAGTATTCCCACTTAAACAATAGCGTGGCTTAGTAAAAGTGAATTGAATGGAAAAACGAATTTTAGGATTAGATCCAGGACTGGCAATTTTAGGATTTGGGGTAATTACCTGCACACAAATTCCCAACAAGGTGCAAGAAACTACAGTAAATATGCTGGATTTTGGAGTAATCAAAACATCAGCAGATGTAGAAATGGGACAGCGCCTATGTACCCTGTTTGATGATTTACACACTCTGATGGAGGAATTTCAACCAGATTTGGTTGCGATCGAGAAACTATTCTTTTATCGGATGTCAAGTACAATCCTAGTTGCACAGGCGCGGGGTGTACTCATTTTGGTGTTGGGGCAGCGTCATCTTCCATACGTAGAGTTTACACCTGCTCAAATTAAGCAAGCTTTAACTGGCTATGGTAATGCTGATAAGTCTGAAGTGCAAGAGGCGGTAGCGCGGGAGTTAGATTTAGATGAAATTCCCAAGCCGGATGATGCTGCTGATGCTTTGGCGGTAGCATTGACTGCTTGGTTTCAGGTGTAAGTGTTGTACGTAAACAATAAAGTTCTTTACTGATTCTAAAATTATTTCGAGAAGTCTGCGAACTATTACCGAAACCGGACTTTCTGCTACAAAAGGCTCAAACACTTGACTTAGAATCATTCTAGCTGTTCCCTATCTACCAACTATATTTTTCCAACTAACTATAGTTTGATGGAAATTACAAGACCTTGAAAAGGTTAGTCCTACTCTCGATTTGGAACCGCAGTTTGTAGTAGTCGATTATCTTGTCGTAGTCCAAATGTAGGTCACTAGAAAAAAGAATTACATGGCTGCAAGTATTCGTTTTGAGACGTTTAGACGCACATCACATATTTAGTCAATACAACTGATTGTGTAGATTCATCTGCCTGGCGATATAATACAGATTTTACTCTCTATCTAAAAGTATAAGAACAGAAATTGTAACGAACAGTTTTGTTTTTCTACCCAGAGTTGTGAGAGCGATCGCCCAAAAGAAAGATGGAATCTCCTTAACCTCTGTGTCAACGTTATATGAGTAAGAAGGACGAAAACTTTGCCGAGGAGAACTACTGATGGTAGCTACTTTAGATGATACGAAACGCAATGCTATTGCTGTGAAATTGGCAACTATTAAAGCACTGCAACAGTTGGTCATCGAAAATGAGAAATTGCTTTTGACTCAAGGACTCGATGCCGAAATTGCCGATCGCATCCGAAATTTCCTCAATGATGATGAGAAAAATCTTGGCATTCTAGAAACTGTGATTGGTCAGTATGGCATTCAAGCTGAACCCAAAAATACTGTTAAAGAATTCATTGAAAAAGCCCACAAATTTTTCAAAGGTTCAGAGTTGAGCCTGTATGAAAAAGTATCTCAGCATGAATTGCTGAAACATCAACTCGTAATCAGTGGCTTGATAGTTCACAAGGCTGCTCAAAAAGTTGGTACTGACGTTTTGGTAGCGATCGCACCTTTAAATACCGTTAACTTTGAAAACCGCGCTCACCAAGAGCAACTCAAAGGTATTTTAGAAATTCTGGGTGTGCGCGAACTCACTGGACAAGATGCAGATCAAGGAATTTGGGCACGTGTTCAAGACGCTTTAGCCGCAGTCAGTGGCGGGGTAGGTAGTGCTGTTACTCAAAGCAGTGACAAAAAGGATCTGAATATCCAGGATGCCATCCGCCTCGATCACAACAAGGTAAATATCCTGTTCACCGAACTGTTGAAAAGCAACGACCCACAGAAGATCCAAGAGTACTTCGGTCAAATTTATAAGGATCTAACTGCTCACGCCGAAGCTGAGGAGGAAGTCGTATACCCAAGAGTACGCCCTTTCTACGGTCAAGCTAACACCCAAGAACTTTATAACGAACAAGCTCATGCAAAGCAGGCGTTAGAGGAAATAAAGGCTATTAGCCCATCTTCACCGCAATTCAAAGAGAAAGTCAAACAGCTGATGGATGAACTTGGCGATCATATTCGTCAAGAAGAAACTACGTTGTTCGCTGCAATTCGCAACAACTTGAGTACTGAGCAAAGTGAGCAAATTGCTACAGAATTCAAATCTGCTAAAACCCGCATTCAACAGAAATTAGGCGTTGTCACCGAATCAAAAATCTAGTACTGTGTCAAGCTAGTTTTGAGGGTTTGTAGTAAGCACTTTAGTGCTTAGAATATAAGGACTAAACCCGCATTTCTCACGCATGAGAGAAGGGAAAGAAACAAGGCAGATTGAACTCTCCCAAAGCGCGAACCTCACGGGCGAAGTAATAAGTAATAAGTAAGATTCATTACTTATTACTCATTACTTATTTAATTATTGAGATGTGGTGAGAAATCCGGGTAAAGTCCTTACTACGAACCTGCTTACCCGTCAATTCAAATTTGACAGACTACTAGTTACCCTTGCGTCTAAACATAGGCGATCGTAGGGAT
>CAZZZY010000109.1:0-12158 GCA_964658545.1 uncultured Acetobacteraceae bacterium
CGGTTCTCAACATAGATGAAGTTTATCAGCATAAAGCTTCTTAATTTACCAGGAGCTATCAATACATTAAATATGCTAAATGTTTTTAGGGGTTTTGGGAGTTAATTTTTGGTCTTCTTGGTTCATCTGTACTAAAGGGAATTCGGGATTTTTCAGATCAATATACTCTATTTGGCCGGAATTGAGTTTTGCTGATAAATGGCGCATTTGGGCGAGTACCTTAATTTGTTCGGGCAACTGGGAACCTATAACGCCAAGATGCACATTTCCTAGTTCTGTTTTCAAAATTAAATTGGCTGGATTTTGACAATCAATTTCCATGATTTTTACGAGACTTTGGCTGACAGCTTGATGAATTTGAGTCCAGTCGGGGCAGTATTGTTTGGGCGGTCCAATTACTCTGAGATTGGGTAATTTCTGAGTGGGATGCAGTGATGTATATTTTTCTAAAGGTATCCAGGCTCCACTTGCATCTAGTAAGCCGATTGTGACTTTTTTGTTGTCAGTGGCTTGATTTTGCCCACTTGGTGTTTGAGTCACCGCCACAGGGACTCGTTCTTGGATTTCGATATTTAATCCAGGAGGAAACAGGCGGCGTCTGACGATGGCTTGGGCAATAGTTGGTTGTTTTTTCAAAGAGTTAGCGATCGCTGCCGGTTCAATCCGCCACAAAGATTGAGGGTAAGATAGCACCAACAGTGATTTAGCTGTCTCATCCGAGAGTAATTGATTGCCTGATTTCATCACTACTTGTTTGGGAGTTTTTAGCACCCATACTGGTTGAACTGCCACCCACAGCAATCCACCCGCCAAACCGGTAATGGCAAAAGTTCGCCAAATCGCCTGAATAATTTTCATCTGCCTCTGCCGACGTAATCTCTTACGACGCTGGGCTAAATCCGTGCGGGAAACTGATATTATGCCAGCCATTCAAACCCCTTTCTGCTTACAGTCCCAATTCCTTGACGCGTTTGTATCTTTATTCATCTCAGTAAACACTGTTGGCATCCGTTAGCTGCTCTCCTCAAGACTTTTTTTATTTTTAGTAACACTTTACAGTAACTACACAACGAAGGTGGCGCTAGTCATCTTTCCCATTAAAGTTTCCGGTGTCCATTCTTAACTTACTGTTGTCTTTTTGACAAGCGCTCATCAAATATTTTCTCTCTAAGAGATTACAAAATGTTAATTTAAATATTTATGATTTTTTTGTCTTGACAAATAGAATGTTAAATGATAGAAAAATATTCCTGAATCTCTGTATAGATTGCTATAATTCATACCAGTCCTCTTCATCAGCTATACAAAGTGGGAACCATATAATCTAGTAGCTTTTTGTACTGATCAACTCAGCCATAAAGGTTTGTGCCAAGTCAAATAAAAGCTAGAGATTGTCAAAACCTCAATAGCAGGTGTAAAAAGGACAGATATGCTTAAGGTTATTAGGGTCAATTAAATCTCTACCATACTACTGACAGTGATTTTGTAATCAGTGTTCTCTTTTGCAAGATACTACCAACTTGCGAAATAATCGTGTGCCTACATCTAAACTTGAGATGGTTTGTATAAAAAATACGAATTAACTGCATCTACATCCACCTTTACGTACATGAAAACAACATTAAATTTGTCACGTTTTTATAAAGCGTGTAACCCAAGCTACACGTTAAATATAAGTAATGTGCTAGATCGCCAGTATTACATAGATTTTGCTGATGTCCGCGGTTGCAAGATTGTCGAAGAATTGCAACGGACTATAGTTCGGATTTCTCCTGATGAGCCAACCTGTCAGTTATTTACGGGTCACATTGGCTGCGGTAAGTCAACGGAATTGCAGCGCCTCAAGACAGAACTAGAATTGGCGGGATTTCATGTAGTTTATTTTGAGTCCAGTCAAGACTTAGACATGGCGGATATTGATATCAGCGATATTTTGCTGAGTGTAGCCCGTCAAGTCAGTGCCAGTTTAGAAGGGATTAACATCAAATTCAAACCTGGTTACTTTACTAATTTGTTTAGAGAAGTAGGCGATTTTTTGCAAAGCCCCATAGAGCTTTCTGGACAAGCAGAGTTGTCCTTGGGCATTGCCAAAATTACCGCTAAAACCAAAGACAGCACCCAGATGCGGAATCAACTGAGGCAATATTTGGAACCACGTACTAATAGCATTTTGCAAGCGATTAACGAAGAAATTTTAGAAAAGGCTGTTGAACAGCTAAAGCTGCGGGGTCAAAAAGGACTAGTAGTGATTGTAGATAATTTAGATCGAGTGGATATGCGTCCCTTAGCATCGGGGCGATCGCAACCAGAATATCTCTTTATCGACCGAGGCGAACAGTTACGCCGACTTAAATGCCACCTAGTTTACACCATTCCCCTGACCTTAATTTTCTCCAATGAGTACGAGACCCTAAAAAATCGCCTGGGGGGAGGGATTGCGCCAAAAGTACTGCCGATGGTATTAGTGCGGCAAAGAGATGGCAATGACTACGAACCAGGGATGTCACTAGTACGGCAGTTAGTTCTAGCAAGAGCTTTTCCAGAAGTTCCTTTGAATGGAAGGCTTTTATTGATTACAGAATTATTCGATCACTCCCAAACCTTGGATCGTCTATGTCGCGTTAGCGGCGGTCACATTCGTAATTTATTGGGTTTACTTTATAGCTGTCTGCAACGACAAGATCCACCTTTTTCTAGGGACTGCCTAGAAGCTGTGATTAAGGACTACCGCGACGATCTGCTATTAGCTATTGATGAATCCCAATGGGAATTATTGTTTGAGGTAGTGCAGCAACAGAAAGTTAAAGGTGAGTCTGACTACCAGAGCTTATTAAGAAGCATGTATCTGTTTGAATATCGTGATCCTCTGGGGCGCTGGTTTGGCATCAGTCCAGCCCTAGCAGAAACAGAAAAAGTTTTAGCTTGGCAACAAAACAAATAACAACACTGGGTAAGTCAATTGTTATTAGTCCTTTGTCCTTTGCCATTGGACTAATAACTCATGCCCCATGCCCCATGCCCCATAACCAATGACTAATGACAAGCAGCTACACGTCTACACAAAAGAAAATCAGCATACTTTGCAAAGACTGATTAGAGCGATCGCACTTTCCGAAGGTCAATTCGCCCTGATTTTAGTTCGGTGTAATTACGGGCAATTACGTGAGCTAATGTTAGAAAATATTCGCTCCATTGCCCAAGATATCAATATCAGAAAAATCGTTCTTAATCCATCAACTACTTCTTTACACAACAAAATAGTCTCAGAAGTATTTCTCGATAAATCTGCCGTCGTTACAAACTCTTTGCCATCTGCTGTTATGGTTTTCGGTATTGAGTCGGCGATCGACCTAGAAAACTTACTTACAGGTATCAACCAAGCACGAGATATCTATGCCGCAACTTTTCCATTTCCGGTGGTGTTGTGGCTACAAGATGAAGTGGCATCATTGCTGTCCAGATTAGCACCTGATTTTAAAAGTTGGGCTGCAACTACTATTAAATTTGAAATGGCAAAAGCAGATTTAATTGCTTTAATCCATCACGAGACAGAATCTCTATTTGCCAAAGTTTTAGAAGCAGGTGCTGAAACATTTTTATCTAATGCCTCCCTAGATTTAGATCCTAAGTCTCAACACCGCCACGAAATAGAATCAGCCCGTAATGATTTGTTGCGCCTATATGGTGTTCAATTAACACCAGGATTAGAAGCTAGTTTAGAATTTGTTTTAGGGCGTGATAAATATGCCAACGATCAAATTAATGGGGCTTTAGCCAATTATCAAAGAAGCCTAGCATTGTGGCAGCAGGAAACGAAGAGACTAGCAGAGTGGGAGAGTAATTCTTCTTTACGTCTCTCACATCCTCATTCTATCCCCCCCTCATCTTTACTCAAGCAAGCAATAGTACTATTCCATCTGGGGCTGTGCTATCACCGGATGGCAGATTTATACCATAATAGTAATAGGAGTTATTGCGAACACGCTCTATTGTGGTTTAAACAATGCCTGGAGGTATTGGAGGAAGTACAAAGAGAAGATTTAGTTGCTAAATTTATTTTACCTGCTTGTGAAATGCTACAACGTTTACAAGCTTGGGATGACTTAAAAAAATTAGCTCAAAAGTCATTAAATCTACATAAAATCTACGGAACTCCTGCACAAGTTGCTCAAAATTATGGCTTTTTGGCAAATGTAGCGGCTTCTGAGTCGAATTGGGTACTGGCTCATGAATTAGCGAATACAGCACTTTCTATCTCCGAAGAAGCAACCGAGGTTTCTCTACGAAATGCTTTGCGAACACGACGGCAAGAAAGTTGGTATCTGCTCTTGCTTGCACGTACACAGAGGCATCTAGGAGAGTCAGAGGAAGCTATCAATAACCTGGAATGGGCGAGGGTAGTTTGTGAGCTACAACATCAGCCATCACTTTATTTAGAGATTTTAGAGGAATTGCGATCGCTTTACTTTTTTGAGCGCCATGACTATGCAGAAGCCTTTAAGCTCAAGCAAGAAAAAATTCAAATAGAACATCAGTATGGTTTTCGTGCCTTCATTGGGGCAAGTCAATTGCAGCCGCAATGCCCCAGAATTAACCCAGTACTGGAACCTCACAAAGTACTGTTTATTCCTGAAGAAATCGCTCCAGAAATATCTGCTTCTGGGCGGCAGCAAGATGTCAATCGCTTGATTCAAAGAATTACTCGTGCTGACTACAAGCTCACAGTAATTTATGGGCCATCCGGTGTGGGTAAAAGTTCAATTCTCAAAGCTGGTTTAGTACCAGCACTCAAAGGAAAAGTTATCGGTGAACGCATTCCTATACCTATTGTTTTGTCTGTTTACACTGATTGGTTCACAGTCTTGGTAAGCAGTATAAAGAAAGGGCTAGCATACACAGGAATATCGGTTAATCTTGAATCTACACCCACTGTACTACTAGAAAAAATTCGGTTAGCAGTCCAGCGCAATTATACAATAATTATCATATTAGACCAGTTTGAAGAATTTTTTTTCGTTAGTAATCTTAGCACGCAAAGAATAGAATTTTACCAGTTTTTTAGTGAGTGTTTAAATATCTCATTTGTCAAAATTATTCTTTCATTAAGAGAAGATTATTTACATCACTTGTTAGAATTTGAACGTTTGAGCCAAAAAAATAGTATTGGAGCATATGATTTAGGCGTAATTAATAAAAATATTCTCGATAAGGATATTCGCTACTATTTAGGAAAATTCTCTAGCCAGGATGCTAAAGCCATAATTCACAGTCTTACTCAACGTTCACATTATGAACTGAGTGATGAATTAATTAACCGATTAGTCCAGGATTTGACAGGAGAACTAGATGAAGTACATCCAATTGAATTACAAATAGTTGGCGCTCAACTACAAATAGAAAACATTACTACCCTTGGACAATACAAGCTTTGCGGTGGCTCGGCAAAATTGGTGGAACGCTGGCTTGGGGAAGTGATCAAAGACTGTGGTCAGGAGAATGAAGAGTTAAGTTGGAAATTATTATTCGAGTTAACTGATGAGAAGGGCACACGACCTTTAAAAACTAAAGTTGATTTAGCGGCTACATTAGTTAATAATCATGATATAGATACAATATCAAGCTTTGACATAGTTGGGGAACTAATTTTAGAAATATTGGTGGGTTCGGGGTTGATATTGCGAGTCAGAGAAGAATTAGGCGATCGCTACCAGCTAGTTCACGATTATTTAGTTGAACCAATTCGCCAAAAAAACAACTATGGTATGCTCGCCGAATTAGAAAAAATCAAACTCGAAAGAACTAGAGCGGAAGCAGCCCAACAACTTAGTCAAAAGCAACTCAATTTGGTATTGCAACGGCGACTGCGGGAAGCACGGATAGCAGGCGCAGTACTAGCAATTATGGGGGGAACAATAGCAGCATTATGGTGGCAAGCTGACTTGCAAAAAAGAGCCGCAATTCACCAAACTCTCCGAGCTGAACATAGTGAAACCAACTTGAGGATTAGTGGAATCACTGCTGCTAGTGAAGCTTTATTTACGTCTAATAAAGAGTTTGATGCTCTATTAGAAAGTTTGCGGGCTTGGAGAGAACTTAAACAGGCAGAGATGGTGCAACCAGATACTCGAATGCGAGTGGTGACAGCCCTCCAACAGGCAGTTTATGGGGTAACGGAGATTAACCGCTTAGAAGGGCACACTGATATTGTTTGGGGAGTGACTTTTAGCCCAGATGGTCAAACTCTAGCATCAGGTAGCCAAGATAAGATGGTGAAAATTTGGCGTGATGACGGTACCTTACTCCAAACCCTCAAAGGTCATACTGATGCTGTTACCTGTGTAAGTTTCAGTCCTGATGGTCAAAGCCTAGCTTCCGCCAGCATCGACAAAACAGTGCAAATCTGGCACAAAAACGCGGTTACAGGTGAATTTGACCCTAAGCCATATAAGACCCTGAAAGGGCGCGGAGATTCTCTTTATAGCGTTAATTTCAGTCCCGATGGCGAATTGTTAGCTACAGGCAGTAAGGATGCAACCGTAAAACTCTGGCGCAAAGACGGTAGCTTAGTAAAAGTACTGAGGGGACATCGAGGATCGGTTAACTGGGTAAATTTCAGTCCAGATAGCCAATTTATCGCCTCGGCCAGCGACGATAAAACAGTGAAAATCTGGCGACGGGATGGTACCCTCGTTAGAACTTTGCAGGGACATCAACAGGCTGTGAATATAGCTGTTTTCAGCCCTGACGGTAAATTTTTGGCATCAGCAGGTCGAGATAAGATAGTGAAACTTTGGCGCAGGGAAAATAACAGTAGTAAAGACGATTTTGATTTTCGTCCTTACAAAACTTTAGGGCAGCATAAAAAGACAGTGTGGAGTCTGAGCTTTAGTTCCGATAGTAAAATGTTAGCTTCCGCAAGTCAAGACAAAACCATAAACCTCTGGAATATTACTGGTACTTTACTCAAAACTTTCAAAGGACACAGTGCTGCTGTTGTCGGCATCGCTTTCAGTCCAAATAACAAATTGCTGGCTTCAGGAAGTTTCGACAAAAGCGTGAAACTGTGGAGTTTAGATGCCCCAACACCGTTGATTCTTCAAGGGCATCAGAAGCGAGTTTTGAGCGTTGCCTGGAGTCCTGACGGTCGTATGCTAGCTTCTGGTAGTAGAGATAGTACTGTAAAACTCTGGCAACGATACACCAGTAATGGCGAGGTTAAAACCCGACTTTACAAAACTTTAGCGGGGCACACAAATGAAGTTCCTAGTGTCAGTTTTGACCCCAAAGGTGAAATGCTGGCATCAGGGAGTTATGACAAAACTGTGAAACTTTGGCGGCTTGACGGTACTTTAATCATGACTCTCCACGGACATAGTGGTAGTGTGATGAGCGTGAATTTTAGCCCAGATGGTCAGTTTTTGGTATCAGCTAGCAAAGATAAAACGATAAAACTCTGGAACCGTCAGGGCAAATTGCTCAAAACCCTAGTGGGACACCAAGGGTGGGTGAATAGTGTAAATTTCAGCCCTGATAGTCAGATTTTAGCCTCTGCCAGCGATGACCAAACTGTGAAACTGTGGAGTCGGGATGGTACTTTGCTGAAAACTTTTTCGCCCCATAACAGTTGGGTGTTAGGTGTTAGCTTTAGTCCCACTGACGAGTTGCTGGCTTCTGCCAGTTGGGATAACACCGTGAAACTATGGCGACGGGATGGTACGTTGTTAAAAACTCTATTAAAGGGGTACAGTGATAGCGTCAATGCTGTAACTTTCAGTCCCAATGGTGAATTCCTCGCCGCCGCCAGTTGGGACAGTACAGTGAAACTTTGGAGCCGTGAAGGCAAATTAATTAAAAGTCTGAATGGGCACCGAGGTGCGGTGTTAAGTGTCAGTTTTAGCCCAGATGGTCAAACACTAGCATCAGCTAGTGATGACAACACGATAATTCTGTGGAATTTAAATCTTGATGATCTGCTTGTTCGTGGTTGCGACTGGGTGGGTGATTACCTCAAGCACAACCACAATCTTGAAGAGCGCGATCGCCTTCTTTGTGATGGCATAACCGCTAAAAAGCTTTTTTAATTGTAAATTACGAATTATGAATTACGAATGAAGTTGAAGCCTCAATGAGCAACCGCTCTTGGTTTAGCGGTTGATGAGGCGATCAAAATTGTTAATTCAGAGCGAGAAAATAATTTTCTCGCTAATCAGCAAAGGAGTGATCGCTCTCCAAAACTTCACGGCTATTTTCTGCGGGAGCCTCTTGTGATAAATTCGCTAAAAAGGCTTGTAGTCTCCTGCGCTCAATGTAAGGCCAGCCTCCCTCAGACTCAATATCTTTCAGCAGTGAGTACAGTTGCCGACGGTTAACAGGCAAACTCTCTTGAAAAACCCCATCCCGGATCTCTCGGTGTAACAGTTCTAATTGTCGCAGCAAAGCCAAAAAAGCTACAGTATCGCCTTCACAACTCTGAACGGCATCATAAACCACAGTTGCGATCGCTTGCAGCTTAAAGGACAACTCCCCTGATTCCAGATTTTCGTTATCGTTCATGCCAACCTTTCCGTATAAATGAGGTCAACTCAAATTTACCGGAGATTTTGAATTTCCCCTATTTTACCAGTAGTTACTCTAGACATTAAGTAAAGAAAATTAGCCTTCTGTAGGTTTTTAGATGGTTTTTTCTAGACTCACTACGTCCTTGTATCCCCTCACTAGTCTAAGTAAGAGTTGAATATAACTAGATTTGTATCTTTATTAAAAGCAATTGCGATCGCTCCTAAAAGAGCGTAGTAACCTTTAGCATAGCCTCCACGGTAGCTAGATGCGATCAAGGCAAGATCAGAGTACTTTGATTTTGAGTTAAAAAAAATCGTATGATCTGGCTGATTTACCCATCAAACAATGGGCTGTATGTAGTAGCGTCACATACATGATACAAAAAGAATTGGGCGATGCCGCTTTTGCAATTGGCAAAAGCAAAGTGCGAAGCAGACACCCCTCTTCGCACTCTTTGAGACAAGCAACGTCAAATAAAGGAAGGATGTCCAAGGATGTCCAGAATTTACGTAGCAGTTTTACAACTTAGATATTAATTTTTGAGATTGAGGTTGACCATGAGGTATCGTGCTTTAATTGTTGCATTCTTGGCTTTGTGCCTGGGGCTAATAACTGCTTGTAGTGATGCACCTGCTACTAGTAGTAGAGATGTACTCACTTACGACCAAATTCGCGGCACTGGCTTGGCAAACAAATGCCCCCAACTAGCAGAAACAAGCCGTGGCTCCATTCCCATTGATTCTAGCCAGTCTTATGCCATCAAAGAACTTTGCTTAGAACCAACTAGCTTCTTCATCAAAGAAGAACCTGCTAATAAACGGCAAGAAGCAGAATTTGTTGCTGGCAAATTGTTGACCAGATACACTTCCACCATTGACCAGGTGCAAGGCAACCTAAAAATAAACTCAGATAATAGCCTGACCTTTTCCGAAACTGATGGTCTTGACTTCCAAGCCATCACTGTGCAACTTCCTGGTGGTGAGCGAGTCCCTTTCCTCTTCACCATCAAAAACTTGGTTGCTCAAACCCAACCCAGTTTAAGCAGTATTAACACCTCCACGGACTTTGAAGGCACCTTCAAAGTTCCTTCCTATCGTGGTGCTGCTTTCCTAGATCCCAAAGGTCGTGGTGTCGTCAGTGGCTACGATAATGCTGTGGCTCTCCCTGCCCAAGCGGATGATGAAGAGCTTACCCGCACTAACGTCAAGCGTGCTGAAAATCTTAATGGCAAGATTTCTCTGCAAATCGCTAAAGTAGATAGCTCTAGTGGTGAAATTGCTGGTACTTTCGAGAGCGAACAGCCATCTGATACAGATTTAGGTGCTGGCGAACCTAAAGAAGTCAAGATTCGTGGTCTATTTTTTGGACGGGTTGAACCGACTCGTAGCTAGATTTTCTGGAGTTAGATAACCGACTTGCATTCAGAACAGTAATTCTGTAAGCATCAGGTTTCATCACAAAAGTTAACTTCTTTGCCCCCATTTTCAGGGCTGTTTCATTCCCATAGAAGCCTTACAGAGATGAAAAGAGACAAGAGAAAAATTTTTCCTTCCCTTGTCTCTAGCTTTTCAAGAGGCTTTGAAAGAATGAAACAGCCCTGCCTTTTTCAGGGGGGTAGATAGCGTTAAGAAAAAAAGAGTTAAGCATTAATTGAACCGTATTTCTCTCAGTACAACAAAGTCATCTCACTATTTTATAGGTTAGCTTCCGTAAATATACAGATTATTTTCTAAATATTATTAGTAATTTTTAATTCTGGATAAACCTCGGTTCAATGGACACGTAGTTTTACTGTAAATCAAAGTTTTACCTATCCCAAAAAAATCCAACTACTGCTGTTTTGTTTAGAGGAATTAGCTTAACTATTAATTAATTAAAGTTAAGTAAAATCTCGGTTTGATATTTAGTAACTAATTTTATATTTTATTGCTATGTAGTTCTAAAAAAGCTACAGATAATCCCAAAGATAAATAACTAACTAAAATACCAATTTCACAAATTTAAATTTTGCTCGATTGTCAAGCAGCTCTATGGAAGTTCTTTTTTTGAGAAAAAGTTTCTTATTTTCATAGAATTTGCTATTAAACATAGCGCGGTATTGTCTTTGATTTCGTGCGATCGCAGTTGAATTTAAAAGTGAGTAATTGATTGTTAATTTACTCAATAAAGACGGTGCTATGACGACCACAGCCACCAATGAACTAAAGCATGAAATTTGGCAGTTGTTGCGAGAATATCAGCAATCTCGGTCAGAAAATGTTCGCAATCAACTGGTAAAACTAAATTTTGGACTTGTGAGAAAAGAAGCTCACTACTGGACGAATCAATGTCATGAAACCTACGATGATTTGATCCAGGTTGGATGTTTGGGTTTAATCAGAGCGATTGAAAAATTTGAACTTTCCAAGGGACATGCCTTTAGTTCCTATGCTCTTCCCTATATTCGGGGTGAAATTCAACACTATCTCCGAGATAAAGGTGTCACCGTGCGAATTCCTCGGAAATGGTTAGCACTGCAACAGCAAGCAGTAGGAGTGTCACGTTCTTGGCGTGAAAAGCATAATCGGCAACCAACAGACTCCGAATTAGCAACAGCACTGGAAATTTCTCCAAACGAATGGCAAGAAATTAAATTAGCGTGGATAAATCGTGCTCCTTTGAGTCTTGATGTGCCAATCCAAGATGGAGAAGAAGGCTCTACCTGTTTAGGGGAATTGGTTCCAGATCCACACTATCGCAGTTTTCAATTGGCACAAGAAGACCAACTTCGCTTGCAACAGGCATTGCTTCAACTCGAACAACGCACCCGCGATGTATTGGAATGCGTGTTTTTACAAGATTTGACACAAAAACAAGTTGCAGAACATCTGGGCATTAGTGTCGTAACTGTTTCTCGTAGAGTCAAGAAAGGTCTGGATTTGATGAAACAGCTTATGGGTGTAGCAGAGGATTAACTACAAAACACCAATCCGGAGTTATGCTGGACTGTTAGTGCTAAAAATAACCCTTGAAATGTAAAAAATTAGGTTATAAAGGGAACATACTTTGCCTTTGATACAAATTTCAGGCACGTATATTTCCACTTTTCAATTTTCCAATGGCTTTTGAGAACAGCTCATGGGCAGAAATTCAACCATTACAATTGCAGCTATTTTAACCTTAGCGATCGCTGGATGTGCTTCTGAAGATGCACAACAAAGCATCAATCCGGCGCCGATTCCCAAAATAGCAGCAAAGTCGTCACCAACGGCTCAATCCTTTAAAAATCCAGTGATACCTGCCAAAGAGGTTTCACAAGTTAACCCTGCATCTGCTAGCTTGATTCAATCCACTAATGCTACAGAGCGGGCACGGTTAATTATGATATCAAAAAACCGGACTGACCCGTTTGCAGAAGTTTTAGGGCAGACGGTTCCCGCAATATCTACAACACCTGGAAGACCTGTTCCCGTGTTGCCTAAGCTACCGACTGCAACGCTAGCAATCCGAAAACTTCCAACAAGCAACGTAGCTTTAAATCAGAAAAAAAATAATATTGCTTCTGTACCAAAAAAAGTCAATCCTCCTTTGATTTCAGTCTTGCCCAAACTTTTGCCCAA
>CAZZZY010000110.1:0-12121 GCA_964658545.1 uncultured Acetobacteraceae bacterium
GCTCCCCCTGCCTCCCCTGCTCCTGCACAGGGGCTTCTTCGAGAATCACATGAGCATTGGTACCGCCAATCCCAAAGGAACTAACCCCCGCACGACGAGGAGTACCGTTCGACTTCCATTCCGACAGCGTGCTGTTAACATAAAAGGGGCTGTTAGCAAAATCAATTTGGGGATTAGGCTGCTCAAAGTGTAAGCTGGGTGGTATCTGCTGGTGTTTAAGTGCGAGAACAGTCTTGATTAAAGCAGCAATACCAGCCGCCGCATCTAAGTGTCCGATATTGGTTTTTACTGAAGCGATGGCTACGCCCGGAGCAGGCATCGCACAATAGTTTTGACTATAGTTATTTTTGTTAGTAGGGCGAAAAGCTTGTGTCAGCGCAGCAATTTCAATGGGATCGCCTAAAACTGTGCCAGTGCCATGAGTTTCTACATAGCTAATTGTCTCAGATTCAACCCTAGCCATTGCAAGGGCCTCGGCAATTACTTTTGCTTGCCCATCTACACTAGGAGCCGTAAAACCAACTTTTAAAGATCCATCGTTGTTAATGGCTGAACCTTTAATTATAGCATGAATACAATCTCCATCTGCTAGAGCATCTTCTAACCGCTTTAAAACTACAATACCTACGCCGTTACCGCTAATAGTTCCTTGGGCTTTGACATCAAAAGCACGGCAGTGTCCATCGGGAGACATAATTCCCCCTTGCTGATAGCGATAACCAACTTTGTGTGGCACTTGGATCGAAACACCACCTGCCAGAGCAATATCACTTTCACCATTCAGTAAGCTTTGGCAAGCTAAATGAACGGCAACTAATGAAGTCGAGCAAGCAGTTTGGACGTTAATGCTTGGCCCCTTGAGGTTTAATTTATATGAAACATAGGTAGGCAGAAAATCTTGACTATTGCCAATGGAAATTCGGTAACTGCCCACTGATTCTATAATTTCGGGTTGTGTATAAAGTTTGGACAAAAAATAAGTGTTTAAACTACTGCCCGCATAAACACCAATCCGACCTGCATATATTTCAGCATCGTAGCCGGCTCCTTCAAGAGCTTCCCAAGCACACTCTAGGAATAAACGGTGTTGTGGGTCAGTGATTTGGGCTTCTTTCGCAGAAAAATCAAAGAATGCAGCATCAAATAACTCAATATCTTCTAATACAGATCCGGCTTTTACATACTGAGGTTGACTCAGCATGGCTGGGTCAATGCCAGAAGACAACAATTCTTCATCACTAAAAAAAGAAATTGATTCAACACCATCTCGGAGATTCTGCCAAAACTGTTCGATATTTTTGGCTCTAGGAAAACGACCAGTCAGACCAACGATCGCTATTTCATCGAGGCTTTCAAATGCATTTGATTGATTCATCAGAGCCTCCTCCTACTGGCTTTTTTCTTGATGTTTTTGTCGGAGTTGTCTTTGTTGCTTCTGAGATTCTCTACGAGTCTTAACTAAATCAGGGCTTGGTTGCAAATCAGGTTTCTCTGCTAATTGTTGACTCAAATGTTTTGCCAAGGCGCTGATCGTTGGATATTGAAACATTTCAACAATTGCTATATCTTTGTTAAGACTTTGATCCAGTTTGCTGTGTATCTGAACCATCAGCAATGAATGACCACCGAGATCGAAGAAATTGTGATGTATACCTACTTTATCAAGATGAAGGACTTCTTGCCAAATTATAGCAATAATTTGCTCAAGTTCAGTCTCAGGAGCCACAAGATTTTCTTCCAGATTCAGCTGGGGCTGATCGGGTAGCACCTGACGATCTACCTTGCCGTTGGGCAACAGTGGCATTTCCTTGAGCAGAACTAAGGCTGACGGTACCATATATTCAGGCAGATGATCCAACAAATAGCGGCGAAGTTCACTAATGAGAATAGTTACCTGCTGATTGGGAACCAAATATGCCACGAGGCGTATATCCTGAAGTTTGTCCTTTTGGGCTATAACTACAACCTCCTGCACCTCTGGATGTTGACCCAGTACCGCCTCAATCTCTCCCAGTTCAATACGATAACCCCGGATTTTAACCTGCTGGTCAAGCCTTCCGAGAAATTCAATGTTCCCATCGCCTAGATAACGAGCTAAATCCCCTGTCTTGTAAAGGCGCATTCCTGGGCGATCGCTAAATGGGTTAGGAATAAACTTTTCGCTAGTTAAGGCGGCTTGGTTGAGATAGCCTCTAGCTAAACCATCACCACTGATATAAACTTCGCCGATAACGCTAATGGGGACAGGTTGCAAATGAGAGTCAAGTAGATAAATCTGCGTATTAGCAATGGGTTTACCAATCGATACTTGGGCTTGGATTTGTTGAGAAGGACAAGGATATACACTACTCCAAACTGTGCCTTCTGTTGGCCCATATTCATTAAATAAAGATGGTTTTGATGGCAATTGGTGATGACGTTCTACTAACTCTGTTGGACAAGATTCACCAGCAACAATGACGGTGCGAAGTGATGTTAATTGTTCCGGTTTTGCCTCCTCCAATAAAAGAGTATACAGAGATGGAAGGCTTAATAGATGGGAGACATGATTTTTGACGATTAACTCTAATAGTTTGGGAATTTCCAGTTGTAATCCTTCTTGAGGAAGACAAAGAATTCCTCCCGAACAAACAGTCCAAAAAAGACCAGCCACAGAACTATCGAAAGCAAAGGAAGAAAGTAATAAAAAGCTGCTAACAGGTTCTTGATAGTAAGTAATCCGCGCAGTTGTGGAGTTTACTAAGTGGCGATGGGCAATCTGCACTCCTTTGGGTTTACCTGTAGAACCAGAGGTGTAAATGACATAAGCTAAGTTTTCACTATGGGTTTTGATTGGGGGATTTTCTTGACTTTCCTGAGCAATAATTTCCCAAGCCGTATCCAAGCAAATTGTTTGGGCGTTGTGGGCTGGTAAACCCGAAAGCAGTCGTTGCTGAGTCAATAATACTGGCGTTTTGGTATCTTGTAAGATGAAGGCTAAACGCTCTGATGGATAATTGGGGTCGAGGGGAATATAAGCTCCACCAGCTTTGAGAATGCCCAGGATACCAACAATCATTTCGAGCGATCGCTCGACACAAATTCCCACCAATACCTCTGGCCCCACTCCGAACCTTTGTAGGTAGTGTGCCATTTGATTAGCACGAGCGTTTAGTTCACGGTAGGTAAGTTTCTTGTCAGAAAATGTCACCGCAATGCTGTTTGGTGTCCGCTCAACTTGTTCTTCAAATAACTGGTGAATACAGTTGTCTTGTGGGTAGTCAGTCTGTGTTTGGTTGAACTCAAATAGAAGTTGATGTCGGGCGCGATCGCTTAAAATTTCTAATTCATTGATTGCAGCTTCTGGATGATATGTGGCACTTTCTATCAAGTTGTGAAATTGCTCGGCTAAATCGAGAATATCCTGTGCAGAAAATAAGTTAGAGTCATAATGAAATTCTGAACTTAAAAAATCATCTTTGGGTCTACAAGAGAGTTTGATGTGGAAACGTTCAGTACAGGTATAAAGCTGATGAATGCTAAACGATATATTACCTGCACAATGCCGCGTATTTTCTTCAGCAAAATCAAAGCCCACAGGTACAAAAGGCAAAATATCTGATTTCGGATCTACTCCTAATATTTGTTCCCAAGTAAAACACTCCTGCCATTTGGAGATAGATTCTACAGACTCATGAAGTTGCTGCCAAATTTGACTGAATCGCAAGTTATCTTCTAAATAACAATGAAGTGGTAAATATTTAGCAAAAAGTCCTAATGCTCCTTTGAGTTCTTCATATTTTCTCCCATCCACTCCAGTAGCAACAATCATCTCAGATTGTCCGCTCAATCTCTTGAGCAGAACCAGCCAGCAAGTTAGATAAAAGATAGAAGCAGAAGTATTATACTTCTCGGCTAATGCTTCAATATTCGCTACTAATTCCGGGGAAATAATTGAATTTACTAATTCTGGTTGAAATTTCTGATTTTCAGAGATATGTTTTTCATAAGGAAACCTTGTATGTGTAATAGCAGAGAAATCTTGCTGTTGCCAATATTTTCTTCCTATTTGCGTTTCCTCTGCTTCCAGTATTTGATTTTGCCATTCTGAAAAATCTGCATACTGTAGCGGTTCTTCAGATAATTCCTCGGCAACATTTCCTAAGTAAGAAATAGCCAGTTCTTGCAATAAGCAATTGATACTAACACTGTCTGCACACAGAGCCGGCAAACTGATAAATAATAGATATTTTTCTGGCGAAAGAGTTACCAGTGATGTATGTAAAATTAAACCTTGCTCAAAGTCAAAAAACTGCTGGTGATTTTTTTGAAATATCGCTGCAATTTTTGCCTCTTGTTCTTGAGGGTTAAAATTACTAATATCATGCTTATTATCTAATATAACTTTCCTATTTGTAATTACCTGCATTGGAATAGTCATTCCAGGTAGACAAGTAAAACTGGTGCGAAGGATCTCATGACGATTGACAACATCTTGCAATGCCAATTCTAAATTATTGATATTAACATTACCTGCAATTAAAATTGCACAATCGTTACGATAAGCCCAACTTTGATCGAGTTGTTGTAGTAACCAGAGATGTTCTTGTTGAGGTGAAAGTCTAAACCCCTCCATACTTTCTACTTGCATATTTATACCTCGCTGTTAGTTAGGGATTTCCAGAAAATAAATTATCCAATTTCACTCCTTCAAAACGAGTGTACCTCCCTGCCTATATAGCAATGGGATACTTTTTTAGTTGTAAGTCCCTTAGATATTTGGGGGTGTATAAGGTTCAGCCATTCCGACCAAAATTTTTCTGGGAGGAACAAATGGCTTACGGGCGTGTATTGATAACATATTATCCAGCATCAATAAATCTCCTTTTTCCCAAGAAAAAGTGACCATTTCTTGTTGATAAGCTGCTTGCAGTTCAGCTAACACTGATGGCTCAATTGCAGAACCATCACCGTAATATGTATTAGTTGGCAAATCTTCTTCTGGCAAGTTTCTTAAGAACGAATCACGGATTGTTGGTTCCAGTGTAGAAACGTGAAAAAAAGTTGCGTGATTGAACCAGACCACTTCACCTGTTTGAGGATGTTTGAGAACAGCTGGCCCAACTTGTCGAGTTCTTAAGCGATCGCCTGCTTTCCATTCAACCGTAATTCCATTGGTTTGGCAATACTCCTCCACCTTGCTTTTGTCTGTTGTTTGAAATACAGTTTGCCAAGGAAGACCAAATCCATCGCCAAAGTTACGCATATACATGACTTTCTTTTGAATGAAGCGATCGCGTATATTTGAATCAATCCGCTCAAAAACTTTTCGACAACTACCAATTGGAGTTTCTCCCCCCTGTGCTGCTGGACTCATACAAAAAAAGAAGATTTTCAACGGAAAGGTAGGAGAGTAAGCGTGTTCATTGTGAGGAAAGATACTTTGCTCGGCAGGATAGTCAGTTGAAGTATAAATTCTCCCACCTACTTGAGTTCGTGGAGATGCCCGATAACGATACTCCATCGCTTCTTGACAAATTGCGGCGATGATTTGCTCAAATTCTTCGATTGACTTGACTTTAAAATCCCTAAACAGTATCGCCCCATATTTTAATAATTCTGCTTTCAAAAATTCCCGATTATTCTTTGCCCAGTTTTGCAGATCCACTCCTTTCACATTAGGCTTAATCACCAAAGGAAAATTATTTCCGGGCTGGAGAAACTCAGTTTTTATTAAGTCTTCTGGAGATATATTGACAGCTTTACGTCTCACAGAACCTAGAGATTCAATTTTTGTCATGATTTGTATTTTCTGATGTTGATTCTGACTTTTCACGGTATCTGGAAAACCTCTCTCTAAATCTCTCTCCTAAAAGGAGAGAGACTTTGAATTTTCCCCCTTCCCTACGAGGGAAGGGGGTTAGGTTTTCCGTGGCTTTTCCACATAACCTGAATTATCAGATGTTGACTGTCTGCTGTTAGCTTGACGTTTAACGTTCCTTAATTTCTGCTGGATAGTATTTTGATAAACTTGCTCTTTAGCGAGATGCTGTTGCTTATTTAGTTGATTTATAACTGCTTTTAACTCACTCAATTTAGCTTCTGGGTGTGTCACAATCTCGGCTAGAAGTGCTGCAAAGTTTTTCGATAACCGAACAATGGTGTCTCGATCAAATAAGTCAGTGCTATATTCCCATATCCCAAATGTTCCCTGCTCTGTCTCGTTTAATTCCAACAGCAAGTCAAACTGTACTGTTTTGTTTTCGACCTTCAATGAGTTGATAGTTAGACCAGGAAGTTCTAAAGATGGGGTTTGAGTATTTTCTAAAACAATCTTGACTTGAAATAGCGGTGAGCGGTTCAACTCGCGTTTTGGATTTAGAGCATCTACCAACTTGTCAAAAGGTAAATCTTGGTGAGCATAAGCCTCCAAAGTTATTTCGCGGACTCGTTCTAATAATTCTAGAAAAGTAGGATTTTTTGATAAATCTGTACGTAATACTAACTGGTTAGCAAAGAACCCAATCAATTTTTTAGTCTCGGCTTGATTGCGGTTAGCAATATCAGTACCGATAACGATATCTTCTTGACCACTGTAGCAGTACAGCAAAGTCCCAAAAGCTGCCAGCAGGATCATAAATAGGGTGATGCCTTGCCGCTGATTCAGAGTCTTGAGCTTCTCAGATAAGGTTTTGGGTAAAATTAGGGCTTCCCTTGCTCCTGAGAAAGTCTGAATTGTTGAGCGGGGGTAATCGTTAGGGAGTTCTACAACAGGTATACCACCTAGCTGCTGCTGCCAGTAAGCAAGTTGAGTTTCTAATTGCTCTTTCTGAAACCACTGTCGCTGCCAAACAGCAAAATCTGCATACTGAATAGATATTTCTGAAAGCAGAGAAGGTTTGCCAACAGAAAAAGCTTTATACAAAGTTGCGATTTCGTGAATCAGCACACCTATAGCCCAGCCATCAGCAACAATGTGATGCATAGTCAACAACAATGCATATTCTGCTGTTGCCAGTTGTAATAAAGTAACTCGCAGCAAAGGCCCTTTGGTTAAATCGAAAGGCTGTTGGGCTTCTTCACTCGCCAGCCGCAAAACTTCAGCCTCCCTCTGATTTGGAGAGAGTTCTTGTAAATCTACAACTGCTAATGTAAACCTTGAACTTGGAGCAATCACTTGTAGAGGTTGTCCATCAACTACTGTGAATGTAGTTCTTAAAACTTCGTGTCGTCTCACAACTTCATCAAAGCTTTGCTCTAGCGCCGTCACATTGAGGCATCCTACAATACGCATCGGTTGAGAGATGTTGTAGGCGCTATTCCCAGGTTGTAACTGATCGACGAACCACAGCCTCTGCTGGGCAAAGGATAGGGGAAATGAGTTAGACTCTCGACTTTGAGGAACTATTTGCGATCGTGAGAAGACTTGCCCTTTTTTATTATTAAGCCGTTGTGCTAGAAGTTTAAGTTTTTCTGGTGAAAGATCGGCAATCCGTTGCGAGAGATCACTCATTTTAATTCCCTACCTCTACCTTTGCTGAGATACAATATGGTCTTTTCAATTATGGATGCAATCCACTTTTATCTCTCTCCTAAAAGGGGAGAGGCTTTGAATTTTACTCCCCTTCCCTTGTAGGGAAGGGGCTGGGGGTTAGGTCTGTGTTCTATGCAATTGAGAACCACTATATCATTTTAAATCCAGTGAATTAATTCTGCGAAGTAATTATTGTGTATACCTCATTTTCTGATAGTTGTTCAATATCTGCTAAAGCTTTAGCTAATTCTTCTACATTCGTTTGTTCAGCGAGTTTTTTGACAATAACTTCAGCTAATTCAGCTACCGTCGGGCTGTTAAAGAAGCCTTTATAAGAAAGTTCTACTTGGAAAACTTTGCACAGTTGAGAAACCAATTGAGTGGCAAATAAAGAATCTCCTCCTAATTCAAAGAAATTATCGTGGATGCCCACTTTTTCAATACCTAAAAGTTGTTGCCAAACCTCAGCAAGGTTTTGCTCAATTTCATTACTAGGAGCAACATAAGTATTCGCCAACTTAGGGCGGGGGTGAGTTGCTTTGGATTGGCTCAACTGAGCTAATTTTTCCTCTAAGGACTCAACAGATTGCTTTGGTTTAATTAAGCTGAGAAAATCTTGTGTTGAGACGATGATCTGAGGAACTGTGCTGCTGCATAAAATTCGCTTAAACGCCTCTATGCCCTCAAAAGCCACCATTCCTGCTGTCAATTTTTCTCCTGTGATTTCCTGATGCCGTGCTTCGACAGCAACGGCCATTCCTACATTGTTCCATCTATCCCAGTTAATAGACTTAATGAATTTCCATGTTCCATATTGAGAGGCACTGTATTGAGCAAAGGAGTCAAGAAAAGCATTTGCAGCAGTATAATCTAGCATTCCAGATGTGCCAGAAAACGAACTCAACGATGAGCAGAGTATAAAGAAATCCAGTTTGCTCTGTTGGAAGAGAGTTTCAAGTACTCGTGTTCCTTGTACTTTCGGTGCCATCGCACTTGTGACAGTTTCTTTTGTGGTGAGTTGCATCATCCCTCCCCCGTAAACTGCGGCTGCATGAATTACCCCATGAATCTCACCAAATCGCTGACTGGCTTTTTTAAGCACTACTGACATCTGTTGAAAGTTGGTAACATCGGCGCTAACTATCATTACCTCTGCACCGAATGCCTTCATCGCCTGCAATTTTTGGATCTTCTGGCTGATACTATCCTGCTGGTCATGAGTAGATAACCATTCAGACCACTCATCAAGGTCAGGAAAAGCTGAACGCCCCAGTAAAATCAGTTTTGCTTGTACAGTCTGTGCTAGATATTCTGCCAGTAGCAGACCGACACCCCCTAATCCACCAGTAATTAGATATACTCCTTGTTCTCTGAGGTGGAGATTTTCGGTAATAGTTTCATGTAGTTGAACAGGTTCAAAATCTTGTACCCAGCGATTACGTCCACGATAAGCAATAACTTGGTCAGATATAGGGGTTGTAAGTTCTGCTATTAGCGCTTTGATGAGTTGTTCTTCTTGCCCACTTTCTAGTACAACATCAATACTGCGACAGGTTATATTTGGGTACTCTAGCGGCATAACCTTGCAAGTTCCAAGAACCAGTGCCTTTTCTGGACACAGGATTTCTGAACCTGTGACTTCGTGTAAATTATTGGAGACAATGCCAATCTCGAAAGCATCTGTTTGATTATTTTCTGCGTAGACGCGCAGCGCCTTGTCGTCAGACATCGCCTGCCCCAAAAACAATAGACTTGACCAACCTAAAGCTTCAATTACTGAGTTGGTGTCAGTATTTGGTGTCACACTCCACAGATGAACAATCCTTTTTGGGATTTTACCTAAAGTCCGAAGTTCTTTGAATAAGTTGTTGTAGTCATCCTCTTTTTCAGGGTTAATTGTATATGTGCCTTCAGGATATTCGCTATTCTGGTGAAATTGCTCTCCAACTTTGACGGTAATAACATCTTGATTCTCAAGTAATAGTCGTTTTACCAACTTTTCACCCAAGCCGCACTCATCTACAAACACTAACCAGCATCCTGCTTTTCCCTCAAGTCCAGCTTGAAAAGGCTGTGGTGGCATGGTACGCTTCCAGGAAGGGATGTAAAACCAGTCAGTAATATCTGACTTTTTAGCCAATAAGTCTTGGTATTGCTCTTTAGGAGCTTGCTTTGTGACGGTAAATGCTGTAAGTGCTGAGTCAGTTACCGATGCAGCAATCTGAGCCACCAAAATCTGTTCGCCGAAAGCTTCAGTTTCAGAGACAGCTGCTACCTCAACGAACCCATGAGAACGTAGTGCATCCTGCCACTGCTTTTGTGATAAAAATGGATTCCCACGGCTGCGTCCTTCATCCTCTAACGGATTCATTAGCAGACCATCAGTGATATCAAAGTCTAATTTTGGTTGAGTTATTTCCCACAATAGCAGGAATCCTCCAGGAGCTAATAGCGATCGCACATTCTCCAGAGTTTTTGTTATATTCCTGGTTACATGCAACACATTGACCGCTACTACCACATCAAAACTTTGGTTATTGAAACCTTGTTCAGACGGAGGTTTTTCAATATCTAGAAAACGATATTCAACAAATGGATAAGCGCTAAACTGCTGTTTGGCCTTATTCAAAAACAAACCACCTACATCTGTAAAAGTATAGTTGGTAAGTTCAGATGGCAACACAGGCAGCAATTCTGTTGTAGCAAGACCCCTTCCACCACCAATTTCTAGAATTCTCAGGTTGACATTTGGCGGTAATAACTTTACTACCTGTTCTATACCTGTCCGCATGATCCCTTTTAAATGGGTATTCAGAGGCAATTCTGAATTTGCAATTTTTGGTTCGTTGTCTCTTACAGCAAAGTACAACTCTAACGGTTCTTTTTCACCAATTAGTACATCCGGCAGATTCTCACCACATTCCCGGACGATATTTATAGCATGGGGTGTATCTATGCATTTGATTTTAACTTCTTCTATCAGAGCATTAATAAATGCTATAGAACAGGGAACAAGGTTTGTAAATAAATCCTTTTCTTGTTGCAATTGACCTTGTTCTACGAGTACATCTAAAAAGCGACACAACAATTGCCGATAACGAGGAATAATTTTAAATTGTTCACACAGCGCCTCAAAAGAATACTGTTCATTAACGTTCCTAAAAGCACCTAAACGCTGGAGGGTGAGGTTTATGTAAGCAGTACACAAACGATTTAAACACTGTTTATTCAGCAAATAAGTTTGCGCGTCTAACGTGGCGATGCTAGCACTAGCTTGTATTTGACAAGCCTCTATGAGAGATTTACTTAACTCAACTGCCGTTTGTCTTGGCTGTTTTCGTGCTTCAATCCAGTAACGTTGACGCTCAAATGGATAGGTCGGCAAGGGGATATGATAGCGTTGCTCATGAGCATAAAAATTAGACCAGTCTACTTTGACACCAGCAAGCCAGAGTTGCCCCAAGGAGTTGAGTAAAAATGCTACATCCGACTGTTGCTCTTGGGGATGGCGGATTGAGGTTAGTACCACCACTTGATCTTTATGATGTTGCTTGACAAAATTACTTAAAGTCCTTCCGGGGCCGACCTCTAAAAAGATGCGCTCTTGTGTTTTGAGTAACTCAGTTATCCCTTCGCTAAAGCGCACTGTTTGCCGTAAGTGCTTTACCCAATATTTAGGGTCTATTGCTTCTGCTACAGTGATCCAAGTGCCACTGACGTTAGACATAAACCCAATCTTCGGGGGATGAAGTTGGAGTTTTTGTAACTGCTCTGTAAATGGCTGGAGAATTGGCTCCATCATGGGAGAATGAAAGGCATGGGAAGTATGCAGCCTCCGACAGGCTACACCTTTGGTTTGTAACTGCTGTTGCAATTGTGCGATCGCTTCAGTTGCACCAGAAACCACGCAGTAAGCAGGCCCATTGCTTGCGGCTAAAGACAGTTCCCTATTTAGTAATGGTTGGATCTCTGCTTCGGGAAGTTGGACAGAAAGCATTTCCCCATTGGGGAGTTGCTGCATGAGTCGTCCTCGAATTGCCACTAGCATTAGAGCATCTTCCAGCGAGAAAACTCCAGCTAAGGTAGCAGCTACATACTCTCCAATACTGTGACCAATCATTGCCTCTGGGTGTACACCCCATGCCATCCACAATTGAGCTAGGGCGTACTCGATGACAAACAATGCTGGTTGGGCGACAGATGTCTGTTTAAGCTGCTCTGTTACCTGTGCTGTCTCATTTGGATACAGTATATGGCGTAAATCAAGACTTAGATGGGGTTTCAGCAGTTCACAGCAGCGATCAACTGCAAGTGTAAAAGTTGGCTCACTCTCGTAGAGTTCTCTACCCATATTCACGGACTGCGTTCCCTGCCCAGAAAACATAAACACTACGGGACGATTAACAGGCTGTTGATATTGAGTGAAAACTCGTTGTGAATCTAAAGTAGAAAGCACTTTCACCGCATCATTTATGTCTTGACATACCACCATCCGGCGATGGTCAAAAGCTCGACGACCTACACCAAGGGTATAAGCTACATCAGCTAAGTTAAGATGGGAATGCTGTTTGAGATGATTAGCCAGATTCGCCGTAGCTGTTTCTAGTG
>CAZZZY010000111.1:0-12110 GCA_964658545.1 uncultured Acetobacteraceae bacterium
ACAAAACGCGCTGCTTGATAGAAGCTCTTTACTTAAACCCCCAAAGTTCGTTAAAATTGGACTTCGTATCACTCCACTAACGCGTTTCTATGTAAAAAGTAAAAAGGCAAAAGAAAATCTTCTTTTGCCTTTTTATTTGGCTTTATAAAAACACATTTTTAATCTTTAATATTCTGGTTTCTTGCCTTTAATCTAATGGTCAGTCAATTAAGGCGATTCAAAAGTAACATCCTCATATAAATCTGCAACAGCACACCGAAAATCGACACTTGCCAGATGAATGATATCTTGTTTTCCATAGGGATAAAGTACCCATTGTCCTTCTGAATTACGGCGAAAACACTCAACATTTAACCGAGTTTGACTCACAAGTACATATTCTTGAAGTGACTCCATCTTGCGGTAGTCAGCAAATTTATCACCTCGGTCAAAGGCTTCTGTTGTCGGAGATAGAACCTCTACAATTAAGCAAGGGTAACGCAGAAAGTTGTTAAAAGCTTTATCTCGTTGGTCACAACTTACTATCACATCCGGGTAGTAATAGATATTAATCGACTCAATATGTGCTTTCGTGTCTGAGATATAAGCCTGACAACCACTACCACGCAAATGATTTCTCATCATTGAAGCAATATTAAGAGAAATAATCACATGGCTATTACTTGCTCCTGCCATTGCATAAACCTGTCCTTGCCTATATTCATGTTTGATAGGACTGGTTTCTTCTCTTTTGAGATAGTCTTCTGGAAAAATATAGCTAGAATTTGGAATTGCGACCATCTGTAATGACCTTGTGTGATGCCTTGTATCTAGTTTAAGAGAAGTTTGACGGCTAAATCCGCTAAATCCGCATAAATCTAGCAATAGCTAGATGCTGTAATTCTCTCAAACGCTATAATCTACATCTATTGCACCGAGAGATTAACTTGTGGATGTCATACTAGAACGATCGCACCAATTAAAACAAGCCTTAGTTGATTTTGTCCTTGATGCTGAAGGCGAACTGGCAAAAGCACTGGAAACCTATGCAGCAGAACAGTCACGCCGTGGAAGTGGCGATAGTACGCAGCAAGACTTAATCATCGATAGCTTTCTGACGGCCGGGAAAGTCGGTGCTCAGTCTCCATTAGAGTTGTTTATCGAAAGCCATCCAGATTTAGAAGAGAGCGATCGCAACTTGATCAAAAGCTGGCATCATAGCTTTATTGGCTTATTTGCCATTAGTAACATCCTACCTGATGGCTTTGAATTGACGAACTGGTTGACAGATAAACGCTACATCGTCAAGCCAAACAATACTCAAACATTGCAGGCAATATCTCGATTGAAAGTAGGAGAAATTTTACTAACTCGCATTTCTCCTGTTACTGATAGCTACTGGATGTTGTCTGGCCCCTATACAATAATGGGTAAATTAGGTAAACCAAAACTGGCTGTAGCAATTGGTAATTTTAAAGAAAACTATAAAAGTAATCTTTACAGCGATGCTCCAGACTTGCTAGAAGAAGCCTGGCAGTCAGTAGAACAATATCATCAGCAGTTTTTAGACTTTTTTGGCTCTGATGAAATCACACTATCTGGATACCATCTGAATAAAAAAATAGCGGAATTCCAAGAAGTAATTACAGAAAAAACCCTTGCAGCCGCAGGAATTGATCCTTCTAAGTCTTTGGCTGAAGTCGCAGAAGCAGCTGGCATTGGAGACGAGGAAATCAAAGCAGCAGCACAAGAATTTGGTGCTGATTCCAACGTAGTCTCTCAGATGTTGAACAGCAAAGGCGGCAATAGCAAAATGGTGATGCCAAAGGTTGATTTACCTGCCGAACTCAAGAAAGCTGAACAGGTAACAGCCCTTTCTCATCCCCGTTGGGGACAAATGTTTTTACCAACATATACTAAGGTACAAGCAATCTTATCGGCAGAGGACTGGCAAAGTGTTCAAGGCGCGGAAAAACTAGTTCGCTACTACTTGGAAGATAAAAGTATTAATGCCTTTATTTGGCATCGACTAGCGCAGCAGTATCCAACTCAATTAGAAAATGTGTTGCAAACATTTTTGCAACGTCCAGAGTTTCACCTTGAAAGCGACTTGGATGCACTTTTGCAAGAATTCCACAAACCTATTGAGCCAGAGTTACCAGATATTGCCAGTGTACCCATACATTTACATAACTTATTTCAGGAAGCTTTAGGAGAAGTTAACAAATCTAAGCCCAAGGGTAAGGGGCAACAAAAGTCACCCAAGGGTTTTCAACGAGGTTAGTAGATATTAAGGGGTTTCTAACAATTGATACTCCCCATCCGCCTATGCGGATGGGGAGTATCAATACCGACTTTGCGTCTGAGTTGACACTGTTAATACTTGCGGTGGTGTAGCATCCGGCGGATAGAGAAAGTCTACTTCTACTAAAGAGCGATCGCCAGCTTTCATATTTAATGAAACTAAGGGTTCCCCTGGTTGACCTCTCTTTTGCACTAAATGCACAAACTCAGTTTGTGGCTGATTTTGCTCATCTTTGTAACGTACCCGCACTGTCCCTCGGAAAAAGACTTCACGGCCTGGTGTACTCAGAAAGCGTAACCCTGGTTTGACTAACTGATTCTCCTTGAGTGGTGTTTGTATAGACACACTCACCGTTTGAGGATTTTGAGTATTGTTGTATAGCGGCAACTTGAGATTATATTCAATCCCATAGTTACCATGAGCGCGATATGCGGTGTCAGGATAGCGCGCCAGCATCGTAGCACTTTGAATTTGACCTGTTCCTAATGTACCGCCATGCAGGGTACTTAAAGCGTAAGAAAACGCTTGACCAGGCTGGGGAATAGTGAGATATCTGGCTTTCGGATTATCTACTAATAAGGCTCTCCATCGTGAACCACCAGCCACTCCAGCAACACGTCCATAAATTATCGGCTTGCCAGTTTCCTCTAGGGAAGTGGGCGCTTGATCTCGTGGCCCAGCTAAATCACCATTATCTAGTAAATTCTGCCACTCTTCTAAAGTAGGCGAGCGCTCACTGCCATCGGGATTTACCCGGGCAAACATGGCTAGGCTCGCTGCATATACAGTACCATTACTTTGCAATCGGATCAATGTAGACCGACCATTAAGAGGTGGTGTCAATCCTTGCACAGGAATTGGCAAATTGAGTAACATCCGACTTTGCTTTCCTGGAATCTCAATTTGGGCAGGGAAAATCTTTTGTCGCCATCCCCTTAACACGTCAGACATGACGCGATCGCCTGGCCCCGCAAAAATGGTACCTAGAAGATTTTGGCTAAAGGATGGTAATTGAATAAATGGTGCATCCGGTTGACTTAAATAACTCGCCGCCTGCAAAATATTCACCTTCACTGCTTCCGAACCCGGGTTGTGCAAAATTATCCCTAGATAGAGCGATGTCTCCGACGGGCTACGCCTACGCAAATTCTCTGGAGGTTCAGCCCTAGCAACGTGATGGGCAAAAATATCAAATCGTCCCCGAAAGGGAAAATTCAGATGCGCTGTTGGCACTTTTTTCCCATCTGGTGGAAAGGTGGAGAGTAAAATTCCTTCTTTCAAAACCAATTCTGGACTATTGCTATTAAAGGTTGGCACTGTATCCAATTGTCCTGGTAAAGGACGTACTTCTTGTGGTTGCACCACTTCTTCAGGTGGTGGCATGGTAGGAGTTGATTGGGCAATTGGGAAAATTAGTAACAATGGCAACATATACTTAGATATTTATTTCATTTTCTATCAACTATTAATAAAGTAGCTTTACAAGCATCTTGGATATCAAAACCTTTCCAAGTTCTCCCTTAACCACACCACGTATTCTCATAGATTTTTGTCAGCATACATAAATGAGTAGTAGTGAACAATACTTACGATAGAGGGGCGAATCAGACATAACTAGATTTTGGATAGATACACTTGCACCCCTATTTTTTTAAAATAATCCCAAGAAATCAATGATTAGGAATGTAGTCATGGCTGAACAACAAAAACAAAAATCTAATAATAAAGAAAGTACACCTACTGCTTCTGGTGGTTACCAAACCCCCATCGACGAAAGTATCCGCAAAACTGGCGATGCTGAAAAAAGTGATGCTAAAACCACTGCTACCCCAGAAGCACCAGGAGAGGATTCTGTCGCAGGTAGCCCTAATCAGGGAACTGAGTCACGTTAATTGGTTTAAACTTTGCCAATTTTCAATAATCTAATTGGGGTTTTTCTAGTAACCCGCATTTAGTAAAATTTGAGTGGATAGTTGTGATATGAACCACAATTATCTACTCATTTTTTTTACTCCGTATTTAAGAAATGATTTTACTTACACTTAGTTATAGATTTGATATTATTTTTATAAGTATAATATATGGAGTTTGTCAGCACAGTGTAATCAGAAACACTTATCCCTGAAAATCTGCTCAACTTCACGATTCTTAATCATGCCAGTTGCCTCTTGTAGCTGACAGAAGCCCCACAATCCAATAGGCTGATCTTAAAGTGGTGATTTTTCATTTAGTCGTTAATAACTACCCATACAGAAAATGCCCCTTAAAATCGTCCAGAACTTTGACGGCAGTTTTACTCTTGAAGCTCAAGCTCAAGAAACTCTGTTCAATTTATTGACAAGTGTTGCTTTTTTAAACCAAATTCGTCAACGGTTGGACTGTGAGCAAGTTAAATTTACAGAATTAATCTTCCAACCAGTTCCTTACAGCTTAACTACCACTAAAGGAATGCCAGCAGAATTTGAAAAATATCATGAATCTGATGAATATGTCATCATCAACGTACCACCAAACTTCATGTTTAGTGCTAAGATTTTTAAACCCAGTCGCCTTTGTGCAATTTACCAAAAACTTGGTAAGGTATAATTCTCAAGATAATTTTTACCTAATAGGCAAATAGTAAGTTTGATATTTGATGTATGGCTCTTGAAACGAATCTTTCTTCTTTGGTAGCCCTGGAATACATTCCTTACATTGACGATCGCGGTCAACTACCCGAACGATTTCAAGGTAAAATCGGAGTGTATGCTATCTTTGACCAAGAGAAAGTACTCCAATTTGTAGGATATTCTCGTGATGTTTATCTTAGCCTCAAGCAGCATTTAGTCCGTCAGCCGCAGCACTGCTATTGGGTGAAAGTTCAAACTATTGAACGCCCTAGTCGCACAATTTTAGAAAATACAGAAAATGCTTGGATTGCTGAAAATGGCAGTGTGCCTTGGGGAAATGGGGATAACAAGGAAAAATGGACTAATCCCATTGATGTCAGAGTGCTAATGACACCTGAAGAACAGGCAAAATATCAAAATCCAGCTAATGATGAATTAGCACAAATAAAAATTATTAAAAATGTTGCACGGAGAGTAGAAGCAGAAATTTCAACACAATTGCTAGAAGTGCGTGGTTTGCAAATGCAAATCCGCTTCAATCCTAAATTGAAAGAAGAAGGTTTACTAGATTTGAAATGAAGGTAGTTTTGGGGAAAATTATCTTATGAATATTGCTTATAATCTTCCATGACAATACAGCTGCTGAACGATCGCTATCAAGTCATTCGCACACTTGGGGCTGGTGGGTTTGGTGAAACCTATCTAGCAGAAGATACCTATATGCCCTCAAAGCGCCGTTGTGTGGTTAAACAGCTAAGACCGATTCAGAACAATCCCCAAATCTACCAACTGGTGCAAGAGAGGTTTCAACGGGAAGCAGCGATTTTAGAAGAACTTGGTGGCGCAAATGACCAAATTCCGGCATTGTATGCCTACTTCTCCTCTGGCGGACAATTTTACTTAGTTCAGGAGTGGATTGAAGGCGATACCCTAACTGGAAAAGTCCAAAAGCACGGGCTATTTAGTGAAGGCGCTGTCCAGGAATTATTCATGAATTTATTACCTGTCCTGGATTACGTTCACTCTAAGCATATCGTTCACCGCGATATTAAACCGGATAACATCATTGTGCGTCATCGGGACGGTAAACCGGTGCTAATTGATTTTGGTGCTATCCGGGAATCAATGGGAACAGTAGTGAATTCTCAAGGCAATCCTACCAGTTCTATTGTGATTGGTACACCTGGTTATATGCCAAGTGAACAAGCCGCAGGTAGACCAGTTTATTCTAGTGATTTATATAGTTTAGGAATGACGGTAATTTATTTGCTGACTGGTAAGCATGCACAGCAACTAGAAACCGATTCCCAAACTGGTGAAATTGTCTGGCGACAGTATGCCAGTCATGTTAGCCCAATCATAGCAGGAGTGATCGATAAAGCGATCGCTTATCATCCGCGCGATCGCTACCCTACAGCTAGAACAATGCTAGATACTTTGCAGAGCATAGCAAATCCAATTCCAGCGACGCAACCCCTCTTGACTCAACCGACTGTAGTCTCTGCACCACCACCTCAGACATTACCTGTCAAACCACAGCCTACCACTCAAAGTAATAGTCAGAATAATATCCTTATCGGCAGTTTAATTGTAGTTGGGTTGATTGGTGCATCTGTGATTATTAGCCAAGTGTTAACAAAACCTACTCAATCCACAGCAGACAAAACTGTATTATCTTCAGAAACACCGTCAACTATCACAAGCCCCGTGATAGAAACTCCCAAATTTATCCCAACGACCCCATCTGTTCCTACTCAATCTACACCTTCCCCGGCTACATCAATATCCCCAGATGCTAGCGCGGCTGTCAACAATTATTCCTGGCTTTCCAAAACACTTGTAACTGATGCAGATTTGGATGGGAAAACCGGTTTTGAACTAGATATTATGCGAAATTCGATTTTTGCCCGTTACGGTCGCCGTTTTAATACTCCTGGATTACAAGATTACTTTGATAACGTCCTATATATTCAACAGAAGCATTTCCAGTTAATTTGCTATCAAAATTAGAGAAAAAGAATGTAGAATATATCAACAAATATCAAGATAGTCACGGTTTGAGATATTTTAAGAAATAAGGTTTTCGTAATTATACCAGTTCAGAAAATACCTGATATGTATTAGCAGCCCCAGCGAATGGAATGAGTCTAACCCTATCCATCATTTACAAGGGAATTTATTTCTCTAATTCTCGGTAAATTTATATATTTTGGCAACAGTCATTTACCCTTACACCCGATGTATGTATTACAAATATTCTTGTAAATGCTATGAGTTCTAAGTATATTAGCTTAGACTTATCAAACGATTTACTGCTACTTATTAGATAATATCTAGGTTAGCTAGTGTAACATACCGGACAGATTAGTAGATATTTAATAGCCTAAAATCGCTAGATATTAGAGGCTAATCCTAGCGAAGTCTATATGGAGTCAGAGTTAAACTGTGTTTTTCTCCCCCAAAGTCCATCTCTAGATACTAGGCAGTTTCAGAACCAGGCATTTATATATATTATATAAAATTGCTATCTCTGAGATTAGCAATCCATAAGTTAAAGAAATGCTATTTTTATATTTTCTTTGTTATTTTGTATTTAACGGGACAGTTCTTCCCGATTTGGTGGGGTTAAATAACAATTAGTTAAACAATTTCCCTCTAAAGGATGTATGCAAATTCTTGGCATTGTGCTTATTTCCTTCCTAATTTACAAGCACGATGCATATTGACCAGATAGATTAGATGGTCATATTCCCAATCGGCAAATAGTTCATCTACACAAGGAAAACTTGCCTAAAACTATGCTTAAAACAAATAATCGGCGTATTTTTTTACCTGCTTTTATTCAACCTTTAGGAGAAAATAATGAAGCATGTGGTAAAAATCAATTAGCTAAACCTAAATTAGATTTACTGCAACCATTGCGTCAATGGCTGGACAAAATTGAAATTCAGAATCGGAAATTAGCCAAATTTATTGCTAAACTAATTCCTGCCCAGTGTCCATTCGAGCGTGATATTAAGCTTTTTGGGCGGACAATAGTTCACATTCCGCCAATGTGTAAGCTAAACCCGCTTTATAATGAACTTGTATACTTGCGTTTTCGCGCTTTGTGTTATTTAGTAGATCAGTGTGGAGAGGATATTCAATCCTACTGCTGATCATAACTAGAAAAAACACAATATGGAAATTAAAATTGAGCATCAGCCCAGACAAGAACGCCTCAATGAATTGGGTGTCTCTAAATGGGAAATTTGGAAAAAGGAAGTCTCAACATTCCCTTGGACTTATGATTCTCAAGAAACCTGCTATTTTTTGGAAGGTAATGTAGTTGTTACTCCTAATGGTGGACAGCCAGTGCAAATGGGTAAAGGCGATTTGGTGATTTTTCCCGCTGGTATGTCCTGCATCTGGGAAATTACAAGGGACGTGGAAAAGCATTATTATTTTGATTAATTAATAGACAAGAGCGATCCCCTTTGTTTTTTTGATGAACCTCCAAATTTGGGAGTGGACATAGATCCCCGACTGCGTAAAAGTTGTCGGGGATATTGTGCGATCGCCACCACAGAAAATCCAGAGAGTTCATAATCATATTAGTGGGAGTTTAATTATAGAAGATGCTGAGTAGCATAAAAACGTTTTGTCTTACAACAATTTTACTGAGGAAATTTATCAAAAATGTTACTACATTTAAGTACTTGGCAAGAAGTCGAAGCTTATTTACAGCAGTCAAAGGGGATTATTTTCCCTATTGGTTCCACAGAACAACATGGGCCAACGGGGTTAATTGGCACTGATGCCATTTGTGCAGAAGCGATCGCAGCTGGTGTGGGTGATGCAACTCAAGCGATCGTTGGCCCTACAATCAATGTGGGTATGGCACTACATCATACTGCTTTTCCTGGCACAATCAGTCTGCGTCCCAGTACTTTAATTCAAGTAGTGCAAGATTATGTAACTTGTTTAGCCAAAGCTGGTTTTACCAAGTTCTACTTTATCAACGGACACGGCGGTAACATTGCCACTCTCAAAGCAGCTTTCTCAGAAACTTATGCCCATTTAGAAGATTTGCAGATTACCAATGCTCAACAGGTGCAATGTCAAGTGGCAAACTGGTTTATGTGCGGTTCTGTATATAAGCTAGCTAAAGAGTTATATGGGGATCAAGAAGGTTCTCATGCAACACCAAGTGAAGTAGCCCTCACCCAGTATGTTTATCCAGAGGCAATTAAGCAAGCACCCCTTTCAGCAGAAGTTGCAAGTGGACATAGAATTTATAGCGCATCTGACTTTCGAGTGCGTTATCCAGATGGACGTATGGGATCAAATCCGGCTTTAGCAACGCCAGAACATGGTAAGCAATTTTATGATTTGGCGGTGAAAGAACTTAGCAGTGGTTATTTAGAATTTGTGAACGCAGAATGATGCAGCATCGATAGATAGCAGGGATTGGGGTGTGCTTCCAGAGCCAGGAGCAAGTACCGCTTTAAGAGGATAGTGACTGATCAAACAAGGCAAAAGATAAAGAAAGAAAAAAATGGTTTCAACCCCCTAAATTTATTTATGGAGATTATCTTTTTACTTTTTAATTTCCCGCATCCCGTATATTTCTATAAATGAGTGCTTACACGGGCAACCAGAACTTTATCAACTCGGTTCCCATCCATATCAATTACTTCAAAACGTAATCCCACCCATTCAAAATGTTCAGCAGTAGAGGGAATATGTCCAAGCTGATTCACAACAAAACCGCCTAGAGTTTGATAATTTACTCCTGCCAGTGGTGGCAACTTTTTTATGTGGAGAATTTCTTTAAACTCGTCAATGGGCAATAGTCCATCTAACAACCAAGACCCATCCTCGCGTTGCATAATTTCAGGATCAGTTAGCTCTTCACTCGACGGGATATCACCCACAATCGCTTCTATAATGTCAGTGAGTGTAACCAAACCCTGTGTTACCCCATACTCATCTACGATTAAGGCCATGTGAGTCCCAGATTTCTTAAATAAATCCAAGAGTTTCAAAGCCTTCATGCTTTCTGGCACATACAAGAGAGTTTTTAATAAGGCTTGCAGTTCAATCGGTTGAGTTGGATTGTGGGCTAAAAATTCTTTGGTTTGTACGATACCTAATAAATTATCAACGCTATCCTGTCCAACTGGAAAGAAATAATGCATACTTTTGATGACTTGATGGCGGATTATTTCAAGCGGTTCATCAATGTTAAGCCATTCCATCTCTGTGCGTGGTGTCATAAACGCACTGACTCGTCGATCACCAATACTAAACACTCGCTCCACTACATCTTGTTCGGCTGACCCCAACAGACCCGCTTCATGACTAGCTGCGACTAAAAGTTTTAATTCTTCAGTGGAATGAAATAATTCTTCGGCATTTCCTGGTTGCAAGCCGATAAGTTTAAGAACGAAATTTCCGACATTATTCAAACCCTGAACAGCTGGACGAAAAATAGCTAAGTATAATTCTAACAGATTAATGACAGCGAAGGCAGTTCCTTCTGTACGTTGGAGTGCCAGACTCTTAGGAGCTAATTCTCCCAAGACGATATGAAGACAGGTAATGATTATGAATGCGATAAGCACTGATATGGTGTGGGCACTCAAGAAAGCCAAAGATTTCGGGAGCCAGTGGAAAGCCGGTTCAACGAGTACAGCTAGGGCTGGCTCTCCAATCCAACCTAAGCCCAGAGAAGACATAGTAACCCCAAGTTGAGTTGCTGCTAGATAAGAGTCCAAGTTGTTGACTGCACGTTGTAAAGCCTTTGCACGAGGATGCTCTTCAGCAACTAGCTGCTCAACACGACTACGACGTAAAACGACCAAGGCAAATTCTGCTGCCACAAAAAAGCCATTGGCTAGTACCAAGAAAATTAGGGCTAGCAACTTGCTCGCTGTAAGCCAATTGAGTTGGCTGCTCATAATAATTTAAATTTCTCTTGAGAGATTACTAAATATATTTAACTTTATTTGTTCTAATTTCCTCTGCTCATCCAGAGAAAATAATTGCAGAATTTAATCGTTTTGAAGGAAAGTTAATTAGAACAAGTCTTTTTCAAGACAAGATAGAGGAATTGCAAAAAACTATCAGTGCTACTTCGTTAGGTTAAGATGTAATAAGGTTAATTTTTTTGAAATGCGATCGCACTTATCCATTGAGGGCAATTACCATTATTCTTTAGGTTAAAACATCCTCTTAAATATCATTTTATATCTGGACTTTACTCCTATTATTGCTTGATAATTTGCTGGCTTTCATACCCGCCTTGGAATGAATTCTCTGGCTTTTAGCTAAAGTCTACTGAAGTAGACTAGGGATTTGTGAGAATTTTTAGTAATCTAAAGATTACTTTTACTATGAGACTGGGAATTCATTCCTAGTCGGGCTATGGCTTTCACGTTAAGTTGACACGCATGGGCAGTGCCGTGCCCTTACGGGTGTACCTTACTAGGTCAGAAACAGGCTGAATGCAGCACAGTTAGAGCGATCGCAGCTATTCTTAAATCTTGTGTGCTTACCAATGAGCATTCCCCGGCAGAGCCAGGGAACGAGGAAAATTAACTTGCGGCAAAATTGCCCCAACCCACGTAGGGTAATTTCGCAGCCGTTACCCGAACTTGCTCAGCGTTAGCTACTAACTGACCACAAGCATCCCAAGTTCCAGAAATGAATGTGCTTCTTGTACCTTCACCGATCGCAACTGGGGCGGTGTAATCACCAATTTGCACTTGCAAGGTTTCTAGATTCACTGTCATGGTGGCTTGGGGATTGGTAGCCACTAACTCTTGCAGTTGTTTTACAGTATCAGCATCGGCTGTCACACAAGGTATGCCCATTGCCACACAGTTACCGAAAAAGATTTCTGCAAAGCTTTCACCGATTAAAGCTTGAATTCCCCATTTAGCGATCGCTTGGGGTGCGTGTTCCCGTGATGAACCACAGCCAAAATTTCTATTGACTATTAAGACCTTCGCCCCTTGATACTGCGGTTGATCAAAGGGATGTTCTCCTTTGAGTGCTGTCCGGTCATCAATAAACGCGCCTTCACCTAACCCATCAAAGGTAACGGCTTTCAAATAACGAGCGGGAATGATGCGATCGGTATCTATATCATTTCCCACTAAGGGTATACCGCGCCCTGAAACTGTTTTAACTTCACTCACCATAAACTTTATCTATCACTTCAATGACAGCCT
>CAZZZY010000112.1:0-9028 GCA_964658545.1 uncultured Acetobacteraceae bacterium
TGTGTACTCTGCGTCTGGAGTGGTACCCTGCGGTCAGCCGCTTTGCGTCTACGTTCAAAAAACTGACTTTTTGGGCGTTGCAGAGAAAGCGGGATGATTTTACTATTTTTGTGGGATGGGCATCTTGCCCATCCCTTGTATTTCCGGGCGCTCATGTTGCCCACCCCACAAGAATCATCCCTTAATTCAGCAACGCCACTTTTTGAACAGTTGACAGGGAACAATTGAGGAACTCTGACCCAATCATAAATGACTGTCAATTGTCAATGTCCTTCTGCTGAAAAGGCAATGTTTTTATAACACAATAATCGCCCACAGACTAGCTCCCAACGCGATCGCAGCTAGGTGTTGCCCAAGGAGCGATCGTACTGGTTGCTTGGCAATCTTTTGGGTTAACAACATAGTCATTAACACTGAGAAAATTATAGTTGCACCTTGCAAAAAGGCAATCACAGCAGGGTGAGCAACCAATATTGGCAATTGTTCTCCACCCAAACCAAAAGTAGCAAAGGCAACAGGTAAAATTTGCCCACCTTCGCCTAAGCCTAAACGCAGATAATGAGCTAAGTTTCCCCCCAAAACCAATGGTAAATAGCCATAAGCAAGTTCTACAAATGATTTGGGCTTTCGGTTAAAATTCAACAGTTTCAGCAAGCCATAAGCCCCAAAGGTAAATATCGCTGGGATAATTAACACTAGCAGCGATAATCCGAAGTGCTGCCAAAACTGATTTAAATCAAGTTGTAATCCCAACCAAGATTGCAATTCTGGCAATCTATGCAGATATATCCCACCCAATAGCAAAAACAATAATGCTACTTCATAGCTACGGGGTACATGAGTTGTCCACAGTTCAATTCCGGGGGGACGCAAGTTGAACTCAACGGAACGATGAGGACAGGCTTTCAGGCAAGTCATACAGAGTACGCAATCTCTGTTATCTTCTAACTGCGCTGGGTGTGAGTATAAAGGACATCCATTCGTATCCATCCCTTCGCCCTTCTGCGGCCCACCTTTATAACACTGATAGGTAGTGCAACTGGCAGAACATATCCCTTGCTGGGCGCGGAGTTCCGTCATTGAGAGTTTGGCAAATAAACCATTCATCCCACCAATAGGGCAAAGATACCGACACCAAAACCGCCGCTCAAAAATGGCGGAGAAAATCATCGCCCCAGCAGTAATTAACAACAGCAAACAAGCGCTGAGGTAAGCAGTATTTTCTAAATGCCAGAGTTCTTCCCATAAGAAAATTAGCGAGAATAAACCAAACATGAACCATCCGCCCCATTTCTCAGCTTCCTGTCTCGGCCAGCGCTTGAGTTGTCGCGGCCATAGCCATAAAGATAACTTTTGGGTAATTTCCCCGTAAATCATGAAGGGACAAACAGAACACCACACACGACCTAAAAAGGGAAAGAGAAATAAGAAGAAAGGCCACCACCAAGCCCAAAATAGATTTAATACGAAATTGCGATCGCGCGTTTGCGGCCCAATAAATAACACCGCAACAATAATTGCAAAAGCCGTTGCAGTAAAAACATAGTTAATGCGATCAGGCCACCAAGGACTCCGTAAAAACCGCCGTAAAGGAGGGTAGGCATTTAACAGATTTACCCGAAATCGTTTTTTCTTAGTTTCGGCTGGCCAGAAAATTTCTTCTGTTAATTCATTGGCACCCTCCGCTTGCACGATCGCTCTTTCTACCAGATTTTTTAATTCCTGAAGATTACCAGGAAAATCATAAGACTGGAGGCGACGTAAAGCTTCTGGGGTGATGTGCGGTTTCGGAACGCCTCTAGAGCGAATGTAGAGACTAGTATAATATTCAACCTGTATCTGAATGTCAGCTTTCCGCACCCGTAACGGTGGGACTTTAATAATGTGACCAACAGAACGTTCAATTGTCGGCTGAGTTTTTTCTGAAACAATCAGAATTCTGGCTTTACTAGGGCGAGGTTCAGGTGCTGTTTCTCCCGAACGACGACTTACAGGGGTATATGTGCCCGTTTTGAGCAACTGCGTCACGGGAGGTAATAATTCTTTGGGTAATTCTTGGATGTTGTTGAGAACTAAAGTACCTTCTCCCAACCATTCCAAAAGTCCTGGTTTACCGCCAGCGCGACCGAATAAATCTGCACCGCTAGTTTGCAGAATAGCGCAATTTACTTTAATAATTGGTTCTCGCCGTTTTGGAGAACCAAAGTGAATCAGGGCTGCTATATTGTCTTTTTCTAATCCTGGTTCGCCGAAAATATCCACTGATTTGCGGTCAGCAGCCGCTTCTCGAATTTGTTCTCGCAGTCGCACAGCATAGCGACTTGTACCGACAATTCCCCGTTGGGCTTTGGTAACTAAATATGGTCGCAAAGCTACAGAACGTTCTTGTTCATAGCCGAGTGCAGATGTGGCTTGAGCTAACTCTTGAGCCAATTGGCGAGATAAAGCCTGAGCAATTTCCGGGTATTGGGTGACTAATTCCCGAAATTTTTCAGCAGATACAACCCACAAATGACATTCTGTGAGGGTAACAATTGTGAATGTGGCTAACTCATCCAATAGCAATTCTTGGAGGTGAATGACTTCTCCAGGAAGGAATCCACGAACTAAAGCTGAGTTGCTGTGATTAGTATTGTCGCATTCAAGTTGACCATCTATGAGAATGTAAAGTGCTTCTGGAGAAGTACCTTCATCCACGAGGTTTACTTGTGCTGGTAAAACTTGTTCTTCAATGACTTGAGCGATCGCATTTAACACTTCAGGCGAGAGAATTCCTAAAGTAGTGCGTTCTTGTAGCCATATAACCGTTTCTGGAGATGTCATCTTAAGTTCTCCGTGTAGGCTGTTATGTATAACTGTTTTAAATTCGGTGGAATACAGTAGAAGCACACAGATGCACTCATCTACCGCGTATTACATCCAAACAATAACCGCTATCAAAGAAATTATCCTCTGAAAGGAATGTCAAAATACGTGTGTGCGGCTGTTATAAATTAATATCTGAGAATTGATCAAAGACGAATTATGGCAATTTATCTAGACTCCGCGATCGCATCTGAAGCTGAAGTTGTTAAGCTTTGGGGATGGGTGAAAGGCATTACAACTAATCCCACACTGTTATCTCAAAGCGATACCCCACCAGAAACCACGCTCAAAAAATTGGTTGCCTTGACAAATGGCCCGTTATATTATCAACTTATGGCATCTGATAAAGCTGGGATGCTAGCTGAAGGTAGAAAAGCTTTCAAGATTATTGGTTCACAAACAATTTTAAAGATTCCTGCAACACCGTTAGGGTTTGAAGTAGTGGCGAGTCTATCATCAGAGATTACCTGTTCGGTGACAGCAATTTACAGTGCAGCCCAAGCAGCAGTAGCACAGGAAGCAGGAGCTAAAATTGCCATAGCTTATGTAAATCGGGCTACCCGGTTGTTAGGTGATGGTATTGCCTTAGTGCGGGATATGGCTAGCATCCTCAAAGGCAGTGATACTGAAATCTTGGCAGCTAGTATCAAATCTCCTGAAGAAGCAGCCGCTTCATTGCAAGCTGGGGCGCATCATCTGACTTTACCATTGGCAATGTTGCAGGCGATCGCAACTCATGAATTCTCACAGAAAACTGTTGAAGAATTTGCTAAAGGAGGCATCGGCTTAAAATAATTCGTAATGACGCTCTCTACGAGACGCTAAAAGCGTAGCTCGCTTCTCCGTAGGAGTATGCGGACTCGCTTCTCGCGTCGCTAACGTAATTTGTAATTCGTAATTAAACTATGAGTTTGTCAGATATCCCTAATCTCTGGGTTCCCTTGGTACTTTTAGGTTTAGTTGTCCTAGCTGCTGTATTTTTCAGCCGTAGCAATTGATATTTAAGTATTACAGTAGAAGTGGAGGTTCAGTTGTATGTTCGCTGTTGTTACACCCGATACAATCCATTTGCCCAGGTGAAAAATTGCAGTTGAAATCAAAAGCTTTCTTAATAGCTCTGTCATCACTGACTTTCACTCAGCACTGGGGCAGTTTTTGAACTATCGCCTTGCATTACAAATGAGTGAACCAGATAGAACATTATATTTAGCAGTTCCAGTCGATACTTTTGAGTCGTTCTTTCAAGAGCAATTTACTCAAGAAGCTGTCAAGTTTTATCAAGTGAAGTTGGTGAGTTATGATCCACTTCAGGAGGTGATTGTCGAATGGAAAGAATAGAACAGTACCGCCAAAGTATCCGCCAAGTATTAACATCTCACGCTACTTTTGTTGAGAGTGACAATGCAGACATTGAGTCTCAGTTTGTGTTTGATACAGAACATGACCACTACCAGCTTTTAGAAGTTGGCTGGGAAGGACTTAAGCGAGTTTATAACTGTATCATCCATTTGGACATTAAAGGTGGAAAGATTTGGATTCAGCGCAATATGACTGATGTAGATATTGCGCGAGAATTAGTAGAAATTGGTGGTGTGTCAAAAGAGGATATTATCCTGGGTTTACATCCGCCGTACAAGCGCCCGTATACAGGTTATGGAGTAGCTTAATTCTCAAGTCAATAGAAAAGGAATGCGTATATGGGCAAAGGCAGGTTAGAAGCATTCAGCGACGGGGTGATTGCCATCATCATCACCATTATGGTACTAGAAATCAAAGTGCCGCATGGATTCGATTTAGCTGCACTGCGTCCGCTAATCCCGGTATTTCTCAGCTATGTACTGAGTTTTATTTATGTCGGCATCTACTGGAACAATCACCATCATTTACTACAAGCAGTCCGACACGTTAATGGGCGTATCCTTTGGGCTAATCTGCATTTGCTGTTTTGGTTATCGCTAATTCCCTTCGTTACTGGCTGGATGGGCGAGAATCAATTTGCTGCTATGCCAGTTGCTCTTTATGGTATGGTCTTGTTGTTGGCTGCGATCGCTTACTTGATCCTTAGCCGCGCCCTGATTTCTCACCACGGTAGGGATTCGATATTAGCGATCGCAGTCGGTGGAGACTTCAAGGAAAAAGTATCGGTGGTGTTGTATGCTATAGCAATCCCACTTGCCTTTGTGAAATCATGGTTTGCCTGTGCATTTTACGTTTTAGTCGCAATTATATGGCTTATCCCCGACCGTCGCATTGAGAAGACTCTGAGCGAATTTTAGCTCTTCATACAATAGATGTTCTTTGCAATGTTCTAAATTCCACTCCCAATGATATTTTTGAGATTATAAAAACTAACTAACTAACTAATAAATTGCAACTACAACTTATGACAGACCAGCAAATAGCAGAAATAAATAGCCGCCTGGAATCCTTAAACCAGAGATTAAACAGTGTTGAATTATTAACTGGCACTATCGGAACTAGCCAAGTTGCGATCGTCCAACTTCTCAACACACAAAATGAACATACACAAATACTAAATAGGCATACTCAAGTATTAGATTCAATCATTCAAACACAAGCCGAACAATCTCAACAGTTAGCGGAAATTTTGCGGATTCTACGAGATCGTAACGGTGGCAGTGGATTATAACCAATTGGTTTAAAAGTTTTCTTGCTAGCACCACAAATCGGACATTTCCAATCATAAGGTGTACCAGGTGCAATTCCCAAATCAGGATCGCCAGCAACGGAATCGGAAATCACACCTTGATTTTTTCTCACCTACTTACTTCTATCTTTTACCGCTAACAATTCCTGACCATTGAACTTTTTTCTCTTTCTCCCGGCGGTAAGAAAAGAAATGCTCTGGAGTTTGGAAAGTACAATAAGGTGCGATCGCAATTTGTTCTGCACTAATTCCCATATTTTCCAGTTGTAAGGTATTCACTCGCCGCACATCCAGCCGTACCTTTCCTGGATTGGGATCTTGCAGCAAGGGTGAATTGGGTAGATTATATAGTGCAGTTACAATTTTTTGTTCATCATTATATGATATAATACTAGCCCCAATTTCGGCAGCCACTTCGATAGAGACTTGGTAAACCTCACCCGCGATCGCCGGGCCCATTGCAATGCGTAAATCATCGAGTTTGCTGCCTTGAGATTGTAATCGAGCGATCGCTTGGGGCACAATTTTCTTAGCAGTTCCCCGCCAACCGGCGTGTAATGCTGCTACAAGTCCCGTTTGCACATCCCCAATCAGCACTGGTGTACAATCAGCACTAGCTACCCAGACAGCTTGTAAAGGCTGTTCACTAATTAAACCATCCGCCGATGCTAAATCCTCCCCAGCAGTGCTTAAGAAGCTCTCAACTTCTTGGGGGGTGAGAATAGTATTGCCATGAACCTGCTTTAAGCGATAGACTGATGCCTCTGGTTGCAATACTTCTGTGATCACTTGTGGCGATCGCGGCCAAAACTGCTGAGTAAAGAAGCCGTGATGCCAATGTTCCAGAATACTACAAGTTAGATAAGGCAGTCCTTCCCAATTGCGCCAGTGCCAAGTGTGCATCTTCAACCAAACCTAAACAGAAATCACTCATCAGCCAATCAATGCTAACTTGAACAACGGAATTTGGGTAAACTGCTGTGGGATTTAATTTGCAAAACTTGGAAGCAGCCTTGAAAACAGGGCGTAAGTATACATATTTACCATTTTCCCTCCACTTTTTTGAAAGTGTCTCCTCAACAAACCAAACCCTCTGGAACTTACTCAACCAAGGGGCGATTTCAGGAACAGTAGTAATCGCAACTGTGCAATCTGCTGGGCGCGGACAATGGGGACGCGAGTGGATTTCTCCAGCTGGGGGATTATATGTTTCCGTGGCAATTTCAGTAGACCACAAAATAGAGGCTACTGACAGCTACCAGCTAACTTTCGCTACTGCTTGGGGAATTGCGTCTCAATTGCGCCAACACGGTATAGATGTTGGGATAAAATGGCCTAATGATTTAGTTCTAAATGGTCGCAAACTAGGCGGCATTTTGACAGAAACCAAAGTAAACAAAGGACAAATCACCCAAGCAGTAATTGGTGTTGGTATTAACTGGACAAATCCAGTACCCGAAACTGGAATCAATCTGGAATCGTGGCAAGCTTTACAAAATTTCAGACCAATCTCTTGTCTGGAAATGCTCACCTCTACCGTCTTACTGGGAATAGAATCCGGTATGGAGTGCCTTTGGCAAGAAGGAGTAAGCATACTCTTGTCTCGCTATCTAGATTTGCTGATAAACATGGGCGATCGGGTGTACGTCAATAATCTTTCAGGTACAGTAGTTGGAGTAACTCCTCAAGGAAATTTACGAGTTGATTTAGAAACACATGATACAAAGGAACTAATTACACCGGAAATTTATATTCAACCCGGTACAATCAGTTTGGGGTACCATAAATCTTCCGTTTAAATTTGAGGTTTGTTCAAAATTTCGCTCTTTGGGCAAAACAAACCACTAGCATCATCTCTTTAGGCTAATTACACACAACTGAGAGAACAAATGACGCAGCGCAATAATTCTGCCCCTCATCGTTTGCATTACTTATGGCAGCAAGGTCTAACTAAAAAACGCTTTGCCTCTAGCCTACCAGCTCAGAGTCTCTGTTGGCTGAGTAGCGTCAGCCTCCTCAGTGGCGGCTTTGTGTTTGCCCAAACGGAAACACAAATAGACAATATCGTTCCCACTGTTGAAAGTTCCCAACCAACAGCAGTTACAAATCCAGTTAACAAGCAGGCTGTTGTACCCGAAGCAGCCCCAGCACAACCGGAATTTTCCCAACGGCGAGCCAGACTCAGACAGAGACTAGGCAAGCCAGACGTTGCTCAATCAAAAGAACCAGTTAGGCAGTCTAAGCCCAAAATCGAAGCTGCTGAACCTCTTGTGATTATCAGACAAAAGCCCAAGGTAGAAACCTCCCAGGTTACTCCTACAAGGGTGAGACAGGAAAAACCCAATACCCATACTCGCTCTTTACCAGAGAAACTTCCAGAAGTTGCTCAACCATCAAATAACTCGAATAGCCCTGTCAGTGCAACGGTAGAGAAAACCAAGGATTATAATAACGCCTATATTGATCCTAATAGTTATGACAGTGGTGCTACAGGTACTTATCAAGCACCAAATTCTGTAATCCTCACCGAACGCTCCAGTGGTTGTAGAGCCATTTTACCGTCAGGGCAAAGTGTATTAGGCGGCGTTTGCGCCAAAGTACCCCAGAAAAGTGTAGCTGATTCTAATGGTAAAGCAGCACCTACTTGGCTCAGAAGAAGTGAAAACGCCCAATTACCAGTAGTACCACCTGTGCGCCAGGTGGCAACTACTGGCAACATCAGCAGATGGCGTGCTACTGAAAGTGGTTCGACTGGTGAAAGCAAGAGCGCATTTCGCCCTAATCGGTTTATCCCGAATCCCAGCGAGTTCAGCCCTACAACAGTAAGTGCAACTCCCATCGCACCCAGTGGCGGTACTTTACCTCCACCAATGGCAGATGGCAACATTGCACCCCGCCCCAGCAACGTAGCTTACGACTTCTCACTGGCATCAGTATTGCCGCAAATCCCTTACACTGGGGCAGTCGCCTATGGGGGTACGGGAATGATGTATCCATTGTCTATTCCCGCTCCTATTACCTCGTTGTTTGGTTGGCGAATTCATCCAATTACAGGCGATCGCCGCTTCCATGCTGGTACAGACTTAGGTGCGCCTACAGGAACACCAGTTTTGGCTGCTGCTGCGGGTCAAGTGGAAACTGCTAACTGGGTGGGTGGTTATGGTTTAACCGTTATCCTAAATCACAAATCTGCTGAACAAACTCTCTACGGCCATATGTCACAAATCCTTGTGCAACCTGGTCAATGGGTACAACCTGGAACTGTGATTGGGCTAGTTGGTAGCACCGGAAACTCTACAGGGCCTCACCTGCACTTTGAAGTTCGCCACCTCACACCAAACGGGTGGGTTGCTGTTGACCCAGGCGCGCAATTACAAGTAGCCCTGAACCAGTTAGTACGAGGCTTACAAACTGCTCAGGTAAGCCAAGAGCCAGGCAGCTGAGATTAGGGACTGGGGAGCAGAGGGGTGGAGGGGCGGAGGGGCGGGAGAAGAA
>CAZZZY010000112.1:9038-12093 GCA_964658545.1 uncultured Acetobacteraceae bacterium
CCATGCCCCATGCCCAATGCCCAATTACAAATACCCGTGTTCTGCTAAGAATGCGGGTGTAATCCCATCTATACTAGTTTCATCAGGGTCTTTGGTGTATCGGTTGCTAGAAGAAAGGAATTTTTCCACATATTTGCCGAGAATATCTCCTTCTAGATTTACCAAACTGCCAGGAACCAAATAGCCAAGATTTGTCTCGGCATAAGTGAGGGGAATTACTGCCACCTTGAATTGGGAGAGTTCTGGCTCATAAGCGGCTACTGTGAGGCTGATGCCATTGACGGCAATACTACCTTTGGAGACAATGTAGCGGGCGATCGCATCAGATGCAATAAAGGTCATTTCCCAAGAACTCGCCGTTTGTTCTGCCACTAGCAATCGACCGATGCCGTCTACATGACCCATCACAAAATGACCCCCTACTTTGCTGCCCACCCTGAGCGACGCTTCTAAATTGACATATCTCTGTGGCGTTTGCTCACCTCCCAGAGTCGTGCGGCGTAGCGTTTCCGGTGAAGCCGTGGCAATAAACCCATCTTTTAAAACTTTTTCCACTGTCAGGCAAACACCATCTACTGCGACACTGTCACCATAAGCCAAATCTTGCATAATTACTTCACCCGACTGGCTTACACAAGTAATTTGCCAAGAATCGCCTCCCAAAGGTTCTATCGTTCCTAATGCCTGGATTAATCCTGTAAACACGGCTTTTTTGTCAAACTAACTCTATTTATTGCCTATTTTTGCCGGAAATAAATTGGTAATTGTCACATAATTTTAGAACATTTAAGTATATTTTCCGACTTTTTTTCATATAGGAATATTAACACATTAGCATCCTTCACGAGGCATACTTGGGTAAGAAGGTTATTGTCTAAGAAGACCAATTTGACTTACTCTGGTTTTCCCCACAAGTTCGGAGTTTAATAGAAGCAATTATAGAGAACGAATGCTTATGTTTATTACTCTCATCAAACCGCCTAAAAAGGGGTGCTATTTATTACACAGCATCCAAGGTTATCAAAGGATTGTAGAGGCCTAGCCAATGATTGAAATGAAAGTTGCTGGCATAGCATTAGATGCCATAACCCGCAGCCCGATTGTCCTTTTGAAAGATTCTTCAGATCGGCGGGCTTTGCCAATTTACATTGGTCAAGAACAGGCTAGGGCAATTATGGGCGCACTAGAGAATCAAAAGCCTGCCAGACCCTTAACCCACGACCTGATTGTGAATCTTCTAGAGACTTGGAATATGACTCTAGAAAAGGTAATTATTCATTCCCTGCAAAAGGACACATTTTATGCAGCTTTAATTGTCCAGCAAGGTGATGTCAAAAAAGAAATCGATGCGCGTCCTAGCGATGCGATCGCCATTGCCCTCCGTACAAATACCCCTATATGGGTAATGGAAGAAGTGATTGCCGATGCTTCTATTCCTGTTGATCGAGATGCAGATGAAGCCGAACAGCAAGCCTTCCGTGAATTTATTTCCAATCTCCGCCCTGAAGATTTGATCAAGCGCTTTGGTAATGGCGACAGCTAGGCAATTTTAGATTTTGGATTTTAGATTGAAGTAAAAATCTAAAATCTAAAATTGAATGACTTCTAACTCTATTTAATGGTAAGGTACTTAATGTCTTGACCATCAATGCCATAAGCGAAAACCACGAGCTTTTAGGTATACGTTGCGAGAAAACCTTTCTCTACGAGACGCTGCGAGAACGGCAAAGCTTGGGGTAAAAGATTTGGGTCTTGGGAACCAGGACTTCTGACAAGAGGAGGGAATGTCAGACCAATAGAATTACGGAGTTCTGGAGGCTATTCCCGATTCATCGGGACCTCCGTCCGTCTATAGGTTGGGGTAGTTCACAGATGCAATACCGACGCTTTGGGAAAACGAATCTGCACCTCTCGGTTTTTTCTTTGGGAACAATGCGCTACCTGGCTTCTTTTGAAAATGCTCACCAAACCATCGAACAAGCCTTAGCGCTAGGAATTAATCATCTAGAAACCGCCAGAGGTTACGGCAAAAGTGAGGAGTATCTTGGTAGGGCGTTAAAAGCTGGGTTGTCAGTATCCCGAACGAAGCTTTACATAACTACCAAAATTCCAGCCACAGTAGATGCTGACACCATGCGTCGGTGCATCGACGAATCCCTAGAACGATTACAGCTAGATTATTTAGATTGTTTAGGAATTCATGGCTTGAACACTTGGCAACATTTGGAGTGGGTGCAAGCTAAAAATGGCTGTATGCAAGCTGTAGAAGAAGCTATTGCTGATGGTCGAGTGCGACACGTTGGTTTTTCCACCCACGGGCCATTAGAGTTAATTCAAGCAGCAATCAACACAGATTTTTTTGAATTTGTCTATTTGCATTATTACTATTTTTTTCAAAGGCACGCACCAGCGATTCAACTAGCTGCTGAAAAGGATATGGGGATTTTCATTATTTCCCCTGCTGATAAGGGAGGACTTCTCTACACGCCACCCCAAACCCTAGAAGACCTGTGTCATCCGTATTCACCCTTAGACTTAAATTATAGATTTTTACTTGCTGATAGCCGTATTACTACTTTGAGTATAGGGCCAGCCAACCCAGAGGAATTAAGGAAACCTTTGCGAATTGCTGACGATGATGGAGAGTTAACATCAGCAGAAAATTCTGCTTTCCAGAGGTTGGAAAATCACCAAAAAGTTGCTTTGAAAACTGATAAGTGTAGCCAGTGTTATGCCTGTTTGCCCTGTCCAGAAAATATCAATATTCCAGAGGTGTTGCGGTTACGTAATCTTGCAGTAGCATACGATATGAAAGATTATGGACAGTATCGTTACGGGATGTTTGAAAATTCAGGTCACTGGTTTCCTGGCATGAAAGGCAACCGATGTACAGAATGCGGTGACTGTTTGCCTCGGTGTCCAGAAAAATTAGATATTCCAGCTTTATTGAAAGATACTCACGAAAGATTAAATGGGAAAGCAGGTAGGAGATTGTGGGGTTGACCGAACAAGGCAAAAGTAAAAAGTAAAAAGGCACTCATAAAGAAAAAGAAAA
>CAZZZY010000113.1:0-12090 GCA_964658545.1 uncultured Acetobacteraceae bacterium
GTAGACGCAAAGCGGCTACTCTACGAGTTCTCCAACGGAGTACCCGCAGGGTACCGCCATCGCGCAGCGTCTCGTAGAGAGGGACGCAAAGAGAAGGAAGAAATGCTTAACTGAACTGTATTGACTTATCAAAGACTTTTAGATACTCCTAAATCCACGCCACTTGCTTCATTTGGGGAGACATTACGACCAGAGAGAGGTTGAGATTTGCCTTCTTCATGGAGTCTAAAGTATTAAATTTTACAATTTTTGACCTGCGTAAATCGATCGCACTTCACCGTTACGGCGGACGACAGCTTCGCCATTACTAACTTCTACCAGTGTCCAACCGCTTGAGCCGATGCTTTCACCCATATTGATGCGGCGAGTTACGCCATCAATTTTAAACAAAGCAGCAGATTTGTTGCCCAACTCTAGCAATCCCTCTAAAGTATTACTCGGAGCAACTGCGATCGCAGTTGGCGGATATACTTGTTCTTGGGTAATAGTAGGTTCTGACTCTGGTGCAAGTGCTGCACGTAGTGGAAGTACTGGTAATGCAGGTAGAGGGTTGGGTGTTTGCCGCACGGTAATAGGTGCAGTTCGTCCAGCTACAGGTTTCAGTTCTGCTCCCACAGCCGCAGCCAACATATTGACGGTTACAGGCTTGGCAGCTTGTCGAACTTTATTTAGAGCATTTTTCACAACATTAGGTTGATATCCCTGTAACGCACTGGCAACTTGTGGTAGAAGTGTAGGAGTACCAGGAATCGCCGGGAGCGCGTAGCGCATTGGCGATGGCGCTTGATAAACGGGAACGTAAATCCGCTCAACAACGCTTCCAGAACGGTTAGGGGCTGGTGGTGTATTATTAGCTATAAGTGGAAGTGCTGATAAATTACCAGTTGTTTGCCCGTTACCAAGGGCTATTTGATTAGTATTTGTTTGAGTGGAAAATCCAGGTACGCCAGGTTTTTGGTTGCTTTTTGCTTCTTCCTTATCTATAACTGCCAGTGCTTGGAGCATATAGTTAACCAAATCTGCCTCAATTTCTAGTTTTGTTGACAACTGTGATTGCGGTTGCGGCACTAGAAAAGCCGGCTGGGTCAAGTTGGTATTAAAAAGATATACGACTCCAGCCTGCACCAGGTAGATAATACCAGCGATCGCCACACCTAAAGTTGTTCCCACAATTAGCAGTTTGCCCAAAGTCCGACTACTTTTCTGACGCTTTCGACTAACTGGTTTAATGGTGGCGTTATCAAAGACAACGGTACTCAATTGTTTGTGGTTATCTTGAGTAACTGACTGTGCTGGTTGGTTGAGTGTGTTTGGTAGGATAATATGCGGTATCGTAACTGTTTGTAGAGGCACGTATTCTGAAGATGACTGGCGTTGAGCTTGGGAGGAAACCCCAGCAAAAGACTGACTCGATTTATTCTGCCTACCATGCCTAACGGTTTGAGAAGGCAGATTATCACTAACATCCAGAATGTAGTCGATATCGGCAAAGAGTTGATCCATTAGGCCATCAGCATAGTTTTCTATCGACCAAGGCTCGTTGGCGATTAAGTCTTCTGATGGTTCCGGTACTATGAGACGGGTGCTGGCTTCTTGTAACATAGACGTTCTGGGTTGTTGCTAGGACGAGGAAACGCCGCGCCTACTGCCTGGGAGTTAGGATTACAGATGAAATATCCAATCTCCAATCCGCCGTCTTATTGAGACGAGTTGGTTGAGCGTTGGTATTAAAATCAACTTGAACCCGGGGATTGCTGATGATAGCAGTACTAATATTTATGTCATCTATCATACCAATCTCCCTTCTTACTACTATACTCAGTCTTTATCAAGTTTGTGTTAAGCCAAGGCTGGAAACTCTGACTGGGTCTTGGTTCTACGCAATTCTAAATATAATAATAAGGCGTTAACATCGGCTGGGTTTACACCACCGATACGTGCAGCTTGACCAAGAGTGAGTGGTTTTACGTGAGTCAGCTTTTCCCGTGCCTCTTTGGAAAGAGTCTCAATTTTTGTATAATCCAAATCAGCAGGTAATTGGCGGTGTGCTTGGCGGGCAATTTGGTCAATCTGATTTTGTTGCCTAGCGAGATAGCCAGAATACTTGATGTCAATTTCTGCACCTTCTTTCTCAGCGCGGCTAAGGTTGGGGTTTCCCAGTCCGAACCTATCGAGATGAAGGTAATGGAATCCCGGACGGCGCAGTAAGTCATTGAGGGTAATTGAACCTTTGATTGCTTGTTGGGTATCAGATGCGATCGCTATTCCCATTTCATCATGTTCTTTGACTCGTGTAGCTTGCAATCTTTGTTTTTCTGTGGTAATATTTGCTTGTTTTTGGGTAAATAGATCCCAGCGGCGATCGTCAATTAAACCAATTTCTCGTCCCAAGGGTGTCAAACGTTGGTCGGCATTGTCAGAACGCAATATCAACCGATACTCAGACCTACTGGTGAGCATCCGGTAAGGTTCCCGTAGGTCTTTTGTACACAAGTCATCAATTAGCGTTCCAATGTAACTTTGCTCGCGGGCAAACACAATCATTTCTTGAGAGCGAACAAATCGAGCCGCGTTAATTCCTGCCACCAGCCCTTGGGCTGCCGCTTCTTCATAACCTGTAGTGCCGTTAATCTGCCCAGCACAAAACAGTCCGGCAACCTTCTTGGTCATCAATGTGGGGTAGCACTGAGTTGCAGGTAAATAATCATATTCCACAGCATAAGCTGGACGCAGCATCACACATTTTTCTAAACCGGGGAGAGTCCGCAACATAAGCAGTTGCAAATTTTCTGGCAACCCTGTAGAAAACCCTTGGATATAAAGTTCGGGTATATCTCGTCCTTCTGGTTCAATAAAAATTTGATGGCTTTCCTTATCGGCAAAGCGCACAATCTTATCTTCAATACTGGGACAATAACGCGGCCCTTTTGCTTCTACCCAACCGCCATAAACTGGCGACAGGTGCAAATTATCCTGAATTAGGCGATGGGTTTCGGCTGTGGTGCGGGTGATGTAGCAAGGCATCTGTTCCTTTTCTACCCACGCCTCTGGGTCAAAGCTAAACCAGCGCACATCCTCATCCCCTGGCTGGATTAACATTTTACTATAATCCACCGATCGCTTATCTACTCTGGCTGGAGTTCCAGTTTTCAGCCTTCCGGTTTCAAATCCCAGGCGATTCAGGGTTTGTGTCAATCCTTCAGCCGCAAATTCTCCAGCGCGTCCGGCTGGCATTGATTTGTTACCAACCCAAATTTTGCCCCCTAAGAAAGTGCCAGTTGTCAAGATGACTGCTTTACATTGGAACCCTACACCAAAATAAGTTTCAACGCCGATGACTTCATCATTAGCACCTAGTACCAAATCTGTCACCATACTTTCGCGGATTGTCAAGTTTTCTTGGTTCTCGACAATATTCTTCATCACCGCTGCATATTCGCGCTTATCCGTTTGGGCGCGTAATGCCCAAACAGCAGGCCCCCGTGAAGAGTTGAGGATACGTTTTTGCAGGTAGGTGCGGTCTGCTACTTTACCGATTTCTCCGCCGAGTGCATCTACCTCATGAGTCAACTGAGATTTAGCCGGGCCACCCACTGCTGGATTACAAGGTTGCCAAGCAATTTTATCCAAGTTGAGCGTCAATAACAGGGTACGACAACCGAGGCGTGCAGAGGCAAGAGCCGCTTCACAACCGGAGTGACCTGCACCGACGACTATGACATCAAAAGCGTCTTGGAATTCAACGGAATTGTGCATGGTCATACTTACAGGATCGGCAAGCTTAGAGTTCTTTTCAATTTTAACTGTTCCAGTGGTTTCATGGATGTAACTTTATCATAAAAAAGTTATCAATTTTACTATAAATAAAACACTAACTAGGGTAGGTTATGATCAGATTCATGGCTTTATTATTCGGCTTAGTTTATTTTTTGTAGGTATAAATATGAAAATCAACCAAATAACCTATTATGACCATGAACTAGAGTGGCATTTTGAGCCAATAGATTTTTCTGAGCTAAATCTTTTAGTGGGTATATCCGGTGTTGGGAAAACACAAATACTTCAATCTATTATGAACTTGCGAAAAATAGCTAGAGGCGGTTCGTTAAATGGTGTTGAATGGGATATAGATTTCTCGTCAAACAATTATGAATATAAATGGAATGGGGAATTTGAAACCAAAGAAGTAGATGCATTCATAATCGATGATAAAGAGGCAGAGAAAAATAAATTTAGAATCAACAGAGAACATTTATCTGTAAATGGAAAAATTATTATACAAAGAAATAATCATGAGATAGTATTTAATGGTAATAAATTACCAAAACTCTCACCTTTTGAAAGTGCTGTTAAAATATTGAGCGAGGAAGAAGATATTGCACCTGTTAAAAATGGATTTAACAAAGTTATTTATAGCGATCAATCAAGAGGAGAAAATTCTGGTTTGATATATGATATGATTCAATCTTTAATTATTACTAACAGGTCATCGTCAAAAAAATATTCCTCTTTAGAAGAAATTCAGGAAAGTAACTTACCAACTCAAATCAAATTAGCATTAGTTTACAACCATTATCCAGAAACTTTCCAAGAAATTAAACAACGATTTATAGATATATTTGACCAGGTAGAAGATATCAGAATAGAACCTGATAAAGATAAAGATTTACATAAAATGATTGCGGAGTATCCTTTCATTAATATCAAAGAAAAAGGGGTTAGTAATTGGATTATTCAACAACGTATATCTTCTGGAATGTTTAGAACACTGATGCATATTAGTGAATTTTATTTATCTACAGAAGGGACTGTAATTTTGATTGATGAGTTTGAAAATAGCTTGGGAGTTAACTGTATTGATATTTTAAGTTACTTACTACTAGAGAACAGAAAATTACAATTTATAATCACTAGCCACCATCCTTATATTATTAATAAAATTGTAATGGAGCATTGGAAAATTGTAACTCGTCGAGGTGGTGTAGTAACAGTTAAGGATGCCAAAGATTTTAATCTTGGTAAATCTAGGCATCAAGCCTTTATGCAACTGATTAATCTTGAAGCTTACAAGGAAGGAATTGCAGCCGGATGAATCTATACTTTCTTGTTGAAGGTAAAAGAACTGAAAGAAAAGTTTATCCAGCTTGGCTAAAACATCTGTTACCACAACTACAACAAGTTCAGAATTATGATGAAGTCAATGAAAACAACTATTATCTATTCAGTGGAGAAGGTTATCCTTCGATTATTTACGATCATCTGCCTAATGCTGTTGCAGACATCAATGCAAATGGCAAGTATAACTACTTTGTAGTCTGTCTAGATGCAGAAGATAATACAGTTAGCTGTATCCAGCAGGAAATTTATGATTTTTTAACTGCTGAAAAAATTCAGATGGGAAGTACACAGCTTGTTTTAATCATACAAAATCGTTGTCTTGAAACTTGGTTCTTAGGCAATAGAAAAATTTACTCAAGGCAGCTCCAAAGCGAACCATTATTAGATTACACCCGTTATTATGATATTTCAAGTAATTGTCCAGAACTAATGGGTAAGTATAACAAGTTTAACACTCATGCTCAATTCCATGAAGCTTATTTAAAAGAATTATTTAGAGCCAAAAATATTAACTATTCTAAAAAAAATCCTGGTGATGTAATGAAGCTATATTACTTAGAACAATTATTGGCAAGGATTCAAGAGAAAAACCACCACTTACCTAGCTTTCAAAGCTTTATAAATTTTTGCAATATAATTAGACCTAAATTAACTAGCTAATTTCTTTATGAAAAAACTTTTAAAAAAGATAAAATTTATTAGTATTGTTATCTTGATTATTTTCACATTAGTAGCTAGTAATGAGATTATCCACCACAAAGTTGCGATAACTGCCCAACCATTAAACGGATGTTTGAGTACTGATTCATTGCCTTGTACAGATATCTCTAAAAAAACAACATCAGAACCATTTATGCCTGATGCCAAATTAAATGCTCAACAGCGTTTTTTATCTGCGATTAGTCAGAAATTACCCACAATTCCCCAGCCTGGTACTTATGAATATATTTTGCTGCGCGCATACGGTGCAGTTTTTGTAAATCAAGATGTTGGGATTAAACTGCCACCAAAAGATATCCTGATTAATGAACAGGAAACCCAGGAATTTCAATCTACTTTAACAATGGCTCATGTTGAGGGCACTAACGATTGTTATTTACAAAAATCTGCGGCTGATGCTCTAAACAAAGCGCGATTTCAACAACATATACCGCTAAAATCTGGTTATGGTTCTGGTGATTGTACTCGCACTTTCAACACGAATTTAAGATTTTGGCAAAAATATGCTAACAATCAGATTTTGGCAAAAGTTCAACAGGGCAAAGAAACAAGAATTCTCGGTTTGGTTGCACCTCCTGGAACTTCACAACATCTCTGGGGATTAGCAATTGATTTACTCGTAGGTAGTAAAGAACAAAGAAAAGCTCTGAATCAAAATGGTTGGTTTCAGACTGTAGAAAATGATGTTCCTCATTGGACTTATGTGGGTTTAACTGAAGATAATTTACCTCTGTTTGGTTTTAATAAACAAGTTGTCCGGGGCATTACTTATTGGATTACGCCACTCTAATTGTTAGATATTCTAAGGTCAACTTTATGTCACCAACTATACTGGATTTAATTATCCTGAAAAAAAGCGGTGTGAACAATGTGCGGAATCGTTGGATATATAGGCACTCAAGCGGCGACAGACATTTTACTGGCTGGGCTGGAAAAATTAGAGTACAGGGGCTACGATTCGGCTGGAATCGCCACTGTTTGGGAAGGGGAAGTGAATTGTGTGCGGGCAAAGGGCAAACTCCATAACCTGCGTTCTAAACTAGAACAAATAGAAACACCCGCTCAGATTGGTATTGGTCACACTCGCTGGGCAACTCATGGTAAACCAGAAGAGTACAACGCCCATCCCCATCTGGATACGGCCAAGCGAGTGGCGGTAGTGCAAAATGGCATTATCGAAAATTACCGTGACTTACGCGAAGAACTCAAAGCAAAAGGACACGAATTTCGTTCTGAAACCGATACAGAAGTAATTCCCCACCTCATCGCCGAATTTTTAAAGAATCTTCACCCCTCATCTCCCTTATCTTCCTCATCTCCCTTCCTAGAGGCAATTCGCCAAGCCGTTAACCGCTTGCAGGGGGCATTTGCGATCGCAGTTGTTTCTGCTGACTACCCCGATGAATTGATTGTTGTCCGCCAACAAGCGCCTTTGGTAATTGGTTTTGGTCAAGGGGAGTTCTTTTGTGCGTCTGATACGCCTGCGATCGTTGCCTACACCCGTGCAGTGCTACCTCTGGAAAATGGCGAAATTGCCCGCCTCACACCTTTGGGCGTTGAGATTTACAATTTTGCTGGCGACAGGTTGAAAAAACAACCCCGCCTGCTCAACTTCAATCCGGCAATGGTAGAAAAGCAGGGATTCAAACACTTCATGCTCAAAGAAATTCATGAGCAACCAGGGGTAGTCAGAGCTAGTTTAGACGCATACTTTAATCCAGGCAAATCTACCGAATCGCCAATCAACCTTGGTTTACCTGCGGATTTATACAACGATTTAGAACAAATTCAGATTGTCGCCTGTGGTACCAGTTGGCACGCAGCATTAATCGGAAAATATTTACTTGAACAGCTAGCAGGAATTTCAACTCAGGTACATTACGCTTCTGAATATCGCTATGCACCATCACCCGTGACAGCTAACACGTTGATTATCGGTGTTACCCAATCAGGTGAGACTGCCGATACCCTAGCAGCTTTGACGATGGAAAAAGAACGTCGCCAGGGGAAAGAACCTAAATATGAAGCGCGACTACTGGGTATTACTAATCGTCCCGAAAGCAGCCTTGGTCATCTAGTGCCCCATGTCATCAGTACCTTAGCGGGAATTGAAATTGGGGTAGCGGCGACAAAAACTTTTACTGCCCAACTGATGGCGTTTTATGCTTTGGCGTTGGATTTAGCCGCTCGTCGTCAGACAGTTTCAAAAGACACATTAGACCAAATTATTAATGGGTTGCGGCAGATTCCCAAAGAAATTGAGGCAACTTTGGAAAGTCAGGAACGTTTAACCGAACAGCTAGCCCATGAATTCGCCGAAACCAAAGATTTCATTTTTGTGGGAAGGGGAATTAACTTCCCCATTGCTTTAGAAGGGGCGTTGAAATTAAAAGAAATCAGCTATATTCACGCCGAAGGGTATCCAGCTGGAGAAATGAAACATGGCCCGATCGCACTTTTAGATGCGAAAGTCCCAGTGGTGGCGATCGCAATTCCTGGTAGTGTTTACGAAAAAGTTATTTCTAACGCCCAAGAAGCCAAAGCCAGAGATTCTCGGTTAATTGGCGTGACTCCCGTCAACGATGGCGAAGCTGCGGAAATCTTTAACGATTTACTTCCCATCTCTCATGTGGAAGAGTTACTTTCTCCGATTTTGACAGTAGTTCCTTTGCAATTATTGGCTTATCATATTGCCGCCCGTCGCGGTTTGGATGTCGATCAGCCAAGGAATTTAGCCAAGTCTGTAACGGTGGAATAGTCCTTAAGCTATTAGAGGATGTATTTGTGGAGGAATAATAAAGTTAGAAAACAAATAAAAAAGTTATACAATACTTGACATCCTCCCCACCTTACTTCGTAGAAGGTGGGGAGGATATCAAGTATTAATTTGAAGAATCTTCGAGAAATTTGTTATGAAATCGATGCTTCTGTCGATAAGCAAACCCTAATTATACTATCTCTAGCATCGGGTGAACTTCAATGTGAGGCATTTACACAATGGTTGAAAAATCATATCAAGGTTATCTAATGGCTTGGCTTGGAGTTCATATAAAGGTTTCAAATTTTACGTTGCCGAAAGTGACGAAAGAGGGTTAACTAGGATAGTGTTTTGAGAAATAAAATGCCAAAATAAAAAGCTGGAGAAGTACTCTGCTAGGATTTATGAAATATTTACGTCATTTGGTGCTGAGTATATCTACTTGTGTAGTACTATTGAAGACAACTTCAATCCCCTGTTTTGCCGCTGAGAAAATCATTTTTCGCTACGGAGTGTTTGAAGAATCGCTACCTGTTGCCGACTTACGTAAGTATGCACAAAGGCAAGAAGTTTCTTCTGATTTACAATTTTTCCTCAAATTTTTCAGTTTAGAAGAACAAAAAGAGTTTCATCAAGCACTACAAGTAAAAATGTCTCTTGAGCTTGCAGCTTTAGATAAGCTGTTAAATACAGAACTTGCGAAAGAAAATTTATCACTTGTTTCCCAAGGCATTGCGCGTCGTGACAGAGCGGGGGTACAAGCACTAAACGCTGCTATTATTCTGGGAGCTAATTCTCAAGAAGGTTTGGGAATTATTAGCTTTATAGAAGCTTATCCCAGTCAAAGACTAGTTATTGATATTCCAGCAATGCTAAAGATAGCAAGCAAGTTGAATCTATTTCCCAGTGAAATCCCGCCTAAAGATAACTTAAGTTCTACACCTCTATGGCAAATGTCAGTCCAATATCAGCAATTTGCAACAAAAGGGAAAGAATTTTCTGCTTGCTTATTTGGGGATTCTGTAACTGCTGAACTAGGGAAAACTATGGGGGAAGGAACTTTTAATTTTGCTTTGAATGGTATAAGTGGAATTTCACTTGTTGAGCAACTGAAATTACTAATTCCGAATAAAATTAGATGTCAAAAAGCTGTGATAGCTATTGGAGGGAATGATGCTTGGTATGGATTGAGTGATACTTTGTTTGCGAATAAACTTCAAGAATCAATTTCTTTAGTCAAAAGTTTAGGCAGTAATCAAATATTTTTAATTCCAGCTTTTTACTCAACAGTTGCAGCTAGTCAAGATCCAAGTATTTCGGCAACAAATTCTAGAGTAAAACAGATTAATATAGTAATGAATCAAGTTGCAGTTAAGAATCAGATACCATTTGAAATTCAACAAGTTGAGTCGTTAAATCAGAATGATGCTTTGAAAGATAACTTAAGTTCAGAAGACGGGGCTCATTTGAATAACCAGGGAATAAATATTTATCGGCAGGCTTTATTAAAGATTCTAGGTAAATAACGAAATTTGATTGATGAAGATATAGTGTTTCTTAATCACATAAGGTATATCATAGCTCCCTATCGAAGAGCGGGGGGGAAGATGAGGGATATAAGGGAGCAAAATCCCCCTCATCCCCCAAGAGCTTATCCAAACCGTATGCCCAACCTAGCCACCCGATGTTTGCTCTAGGCTAATGCGGCTACCTTCTCTAACAAGCCCTGAAACAGCCTCAAGCCATCGCTATTCCCCAGCATCGCATCAGATGCCCTTTCTGGGTGCGGCATCATCCCCAAAACATTGCCCTGACGATTGCAAATCCCGGCAATATTGTTCAGTGAACCGTTGGGATTCCCCCCTTCATAACGAAACACGACTTGCCCGTTATCTTCAATTTCTGCGAGAGTGGCTTCATCAGCGTAGAATCGCCCCTCTCCGTGAGCAATGGGCAAAGTGATAATTTCACTATTGGTATAAGCTTGCGTCCATAAGAGATTAGTCCGCTCAACTTTCAAGGGGATGCGATCGCAAATAAAATGCAAATCCCGATTTCTAGTCAACACCCCTGGCAAAAGTCCAGCTTCAGTTAATACCTGAAAACCATTGCAAATACCAATGACAAACTTACCCTTTTGAGAGTGTTCTACAATCTGCTGCATTACGGGTGAAAAACGCGCGATCGCACCGCAACGCAGATAATCCCCGTAACTAAAGCCACCAGGGACAATCACGACATCCAAATCAGCAATGTCTGTTTCTTGATGCCAAACCATGCGAGTTGGTTGTAAGAGCAAGTCTCTGGTTACATAAGCAACATCGCGATCGCAATTAGAACCCGGAAAAACAACAACACCAAATTTCATGATTAGTGAATGGGAGTAAGGAATGGGGAGCGGGGAGGCAGGGGGCAGAGGGGCAAAGGAGCGGAGGGGTACGAGAAGAATAACAATGCCCAATGCCCCATGCCCCATGCCCTAAAAGACTCCAGTCTGGGTTTCGACCTCAATTAAATCAAAGCGGTAATTTTCAATTACGGGATTTGCTAGCATTTGGTCACAAATGCGATCGAGGTCTTGACGCGCTTTCTTCTCATCAGTCGAGGTGATGGTGAGTTCAATGTACTTGCCAATCCGCACCTGGTCAACGTTATCGTATCCCAGTTGCTGAAGACTGGATTGTACAGCCACACCAGCAGGGTCTAAGACTGAAGGACGAAGGGTCACGAAAATTTTGGCTAGATACTTGGTTTGCACGGCTTTTGCTGAATGCTGCGACCTACTTACTATAACTTTCTGTTCCAACTGAGTGAAAATAAGATTACGAAGCGGTTAAAGTTAATTGATCAATTGACCTATCTAACAGCTTCAACTACAGTGGCATATTTAAATAATTGTCTATGAGAGCCATACGCACCCGCAGTCAAGAGCGTATTTTCAACCTACTGAAAACCATCAAAAAAGGCATTTCTGCCCAGGATATTTACGTAGAACTACGTAATACAAATCAAGGCATGGGTTTAGCAACAGTTTACCGCTCTTTAGAAGCCCTAAAACTCGAAGGCATAGTACAAGTGCGGAATTTGGCTAATGGTGAAGCCCTCTACAGCCTAGCCCAGCAAGACAAACACCACCTTACTTGCTTGCAATGCGGTGTCTCAATTCCGATTCATCAATGCCCTGTGCATGACTTAGAAGACCAGTTAGAATCCAGCCATAAGTTTAAAGTTTTTTACCATACCCTAGAGTTTTTTGGGTTGTGCAGTCGATGTCAGGGAAATCAAACTAATGAGATTTGTCAATAATTATACCAATTCTCTGAGAGGAATAAAGCGTGTTTTACTTCTGATTCTGACGGAGCTTTCTGAGTCTCCGGCTTTGCTCCTGAATTTTGCTCCATTTTGAATAGAAAATGTAATTTTTACGCATTTTTATTTTTTAGCTTAAATAGTAGAAGCCTCTCACCTAAGAGATAGGGAGGTGATGAGATGAA
>CAZZZY010000114.1:0-12089 GCA_964658545.1 uncultured Acetobacteraceae bacterium
ACGAGACTGGCTCCCCCTTGTGGGTGGCTTAGTTTAATTGCGAATTGCGTTAGCGAGTCTTCTCCCAAGGGGAGACGCTACGCGAACGAGCGTCATTGCGAATTGCGAATTGGTTTCATGCCTCATGTCAAGTTAGCATCAGCAGTGGGATGGATGCAAAAGCCCCAATCCCCATTTCCTCATCCTATTGATTTGAAGTCCTCGCAGTCTTTCATCCCAGAGCTAGACGCGAGTAGTGTTTATAGTTACCTACTATTAAAGCAAAAATGTACCTCATAGAATCGGAGACTAGAAATAAAAATGAGGTCTTAAAAAGTAAAAAAACAACTCCCATAAATAAATTTAGTTGCTCTCAAAGCATTTTATTTTTCTTTCTTTTGCCTTCTTCCGTAGCCTAGCTAAAGTTTTGGAATTCGTCATCATGTATGAACTACTTCAAGCTGTCTTCAACGGTGATGAAAAAACTACTCTGCATCAGTTGATTTATACATTGAGTGCTTCAGGTAAAGTTTATTTTCTGAGAAATGAGATATTGCAAGCTTTTGCCGATTACTGTCATGAATCCCAAAAGCCAGCCTATTTTTACCACTCTTCTTCTATTGGCAAACTGATACAGTATACCCACGAAATAATTATCGAAGAAAAAAGTACGTGGTTCGTGGTTCGACCCAAAATTGCTGACCAGGAAGTTTGGCGACTGACAGCCGATTTTAATAACTTCGAGCAGATGACACCGCAAATACTGCTAGATGTAAGAGATCGCTTAGTCAACCGCTACCAACCCAACATCCTCGAAATCGACCTCCATCCCTTTTACGAGGGTTCACCAAAAATCGACGACCCCAGAAATATTGGTCAAGGTTTAGCCTTCCTTAATCGTTACCTGTGCAATCAACTATTGGCTGACCCCGAATATTGGTTAGAAATGTTGTTTAAAGTATTACAGGGGCTACAACACGATGGAATTCCTTTGTTATTGAGCGATCGCATTCCCTCCGGTATTGAGTTAGCTAAACAAATTAAGCCAGCGCTTAATTTGCTAAATGAGCGATCGCCTGATGAACCTTATGAAAAATTCCGCTTCGATCTCCAAGAACTCGGCTTTGAGGCGGGTTGGGGTAACACTGCGGCGCGAGTCTCCGAAACCCTAGAACTCCTCGACCGACTTATTTACTCTCCAGAACCTGGCATCTTAGAAGCATTTGTGGCCCGCGTCCCCGCTGTCTTTCGCGTCGTCCTCATTTCCATCCACGGCTGGGTTGCACAGGAAGATGTTTTAGGGAGAGATGAAACACTCAGTCAAGTTATCTACGTCCTCGAACAGGCTCGCAGTTTAGAAAACGAACTCCGTGAACAGATCAAACTCGCTGGACTCGACCAGCTAGGCATTAAACCCCATATAATTATTCTCACTCGCCTAATCCCTAACGGTGAAGGTACATTTTGCTACCTGCCTCTAGAAAAAGTCCAAGATACTGAAAATGCTTGGATATTGCGCGTTCCTTTTGGTGAATTCAATCCAGAAATCACCAACAATTGGATTTCTAAATTTGAGATTTGGCCTTATTTAGAACAATTTGCTCTAGATGCAGAAAGAGAATTACTAACTCAATTCAAAGGCAAACCTGATCTTTTTGTTGGTAACTACAGCGACGGGAACTTAGTGGCTTTTCTTTTATCTCGCCGGATGAAAGTTACCCAGTGTAATATTGCCCATTCTTTAGAAAAGCCTAAATATTTATTTAGCAATTTATATTGGCAAAATTTAGAAGATAAATACCACTTCTCGGCACAATTCACCGCCGATTTAATCAGCATGAATGCAGCCGACTTTATCATAACATCCTCCTATCAAGAAATTGTCGGCACACCAGACACCATCGGTCAATACGAATCATACAAGTGGTTTACTATGCCGCAGTTATATCATGTGGTTGATGGAATTGATTTATTTAGTGCTAAATTCAACTTGGTGCCACCGGGAGTAAATGAAAATATTTTCTTTCCCTATAGCCAAAAAGAAAACCGAGATTCTCAGCTTCGCACAGAAATTCACGACCTCCTCTTTACCCGCAAAGACCCCCAACTCTTTGGTCATTTAGATCACCCTAATAAACGACCAATCTTTTCTGTTAGTTCCATCAGTTCAATCAAAAATCTCGCGGGATTAGCCGAGTGCTTTGGTCAAAGTCAGGCGTTGCAAGAGCATTGTAACCTAATCCTCTTTAGTAGTAAACTGCATCCAGGTGAAGCTACAAACCCAGAAGAAGCAAAAGAAATCCAAAAACTCCACAACATTATTGATCAACATCATCTCGATGGCAAGATTCGCTGGATCGGGATGCGTATTCCTAGCAGCAACCTCGGCGAAGCTTACCGAGTAGTTGCAGATTCCCAAGGAATTTATGTCCACTTTGCCCGCTTTGAATCCTTCGGGCGGAGCATTTTGGAAGCGATGATTTCCGGCTTGCCAACTTTTACGACTCAATTTGGTGGCTCTTTAGAAATTATCGAAAACCAAGAGGATGGATTTAATGTTAATCCTACAGACTTAGGAGAAACAGCAAGAAAAATTTTAGATTTTATTGAACAATGCGATACTCATTCGGAACATTGGTACGAAGTCTCAGAATGGATGATTCAGCGAATTCGTAATCGATACAATTGGCATTTACATAGTAATCAGTTACTACTGCTGGCAAAAATGTTTACTTTTTGGAACTTTGTTGCACCAGAAAATAACGAAGCCAGAGATCGCTATATGGAAACTTTATTTCACCTCATTTATAAACCTAGAGCCGAAAAGATTTTGGAAAAGCACATGGAGAGTCATTCGTAATTGGGACTGGATTGGGGATTTTGAGTGGATGAGGGGGAGTTAGAACTTGAAGCATTAGGCTCAAAGACTGATTCATCCACCTCTGAATCAAATTTCCCAATTCCCAATTCCCAATGCCCAATGCCGGCAGTTGCTCCATTTGGGGAAACCCCATCGCTCTTAGGGTCTCCCCTTCTCCCAAAGGGAGAGGCTAACGCCAAGGGAGAAGACCACACTGCCTCCCCAATTCCCAATTCCTAATTCTCTACTTTATGCAAACAAAAGATCGTTCTCGCCATTTTATTTACACAGACTGGATATTAATCGAAACCCAGTTTGACCTTGACCAATTGCAATCTAAAGAAACCGTCTTTACAATCGGCAATGGATACTTGGGAACAAGAGGCAGTTTTGAGGAAGGGTATCCTCATGCGTTGCCTGCGACTTTCATTAACGGTCTCTACGACGATGTGCCGGTGGTGTATACCGAACTGGTAAATTGCCCTGACTGGCTACCCTTGATAGTAATTGTGAATGGCGATCGCTTCCGTCTCGATCAAGGTGAGATATTGAGCTACGATCGCCAACTTGACCTCCGTCAGGGATTACTCAGCCGGACTTTGCGTTGGCGTTCTCCCAGTGGGAACACTATAGACATCAAGTTTGAACGCTTTGCTAGTCTTGCAGATCCGCACGTGTTGGCGCTACGTTGCCATATAACGCCAATAGATTTTGATGGGTTAATCGAAATTCAAGCTAGTATCAACGGCTATCCCGAAAATCAGGGTTTCAATCACTGGGAAGGACTAGATCAGGGCAAAACAGACGAAGGAATCTGGTTGCAACGCCGTACCCGCCACTCTCGAATTGAACTTGGTATGGGAGCTAAGGTGACAATATTAGGCGCACAAGCATCTTTACAAGTCAATACTGCACCTGGTTATCCGACCTTAAGCACTACCTTCTCGGCTAAGGCACAACAGACTGTAACAGTAGAAAAATTAGTAACAGTTTTTACCTCGCAGGAAATTGATACCCCAGTCTCAGCCGCTCAAGAAAAACTCACACACTTGTCGGACTTCGCAACCCTCCTAAAAGCCAATGAGCAGGCATGGGATGAGGTTTGGCAGCAAAGTGATATCCTCATTGAGGGGGATAGCACAGCTACTTTTGCTGTTCGCTACAATCTGTTTCAACTGCTGATTGCTGGTTCACGCGATGATGACAAAGTGAGCATTCCTGCTAAAACCCTTTCGGGATTTGGCTATCGCGGTCATATATTTTGGGATACAGAAATTTTTATACTGCCTCTTTTTCTGTTTACCCAACCAGCGATCGCCCGAAATTTACTCAGTTATCGTTGGCACACCTTAACAGGAGCTAGACGCAAGGCAGCCCATTACGGCTATAAAGGGGCAATGTTTGCCTGGGAAAGTGCTGATAGTGGAGATGAAGTAACACCACGTTGGGCCCTGGGAAATGATTTTTATGGTGAAGACGTGCGGATTTGGTGCCGCGATCGCGAAATTCATATCAATGCAGATATTCCCTACGCCGCTTGGAACTACTGGCAAACCACTGGTGATGATGAGTGGATGCAAAAGTCTGGTGCAGAGATTATCTTAGATACCGCTATCTTCTGGGCTAGTCGGGTAGAATTCAATCCGGAGCGCCAAAAATATGAAATTCGGGGAGTGATTGGAGTGGATGAATACCATGAACTCGTCCACAATAACGCCTTTACAAACCGCATGGCGCAATGGCATTTAGAGAAAGCGATCATAGTTTATGATTGGTTAGTTCAAAAATTCCCCGAACGAGCCAGGGAATTAGAAGAAAAACTACAACTCACCGCCCAAGAGCGATCGCACTGGCAAGATATTATCGCCAAAATATTGTTACTCTATGACCCATTAACAGAACTCATTGAGCAGTTCGAGGGATTTTTCCAATTAGAAGATATAAATTTAGCAGACGATCAAGGGCGCGATCGCTCCATGCAAGCCGTCTTGGGTGTTGAGAAAACTAACAAATATCAAGTAATCAAACAACCAGATATATTGATGCTTCTTTATTTAATGCGAGAATCAGCAGATTTTCCCTACAGCGAAAGAGCATTGCAGACAAACTGGGACTACTACGCACCCCGCACCGATATTACTTATGGTTCCTCCCTCGGCCCAGCTGTCCAAGCCATCTTAGCTTCCGATTTGGGCAAATCAACCGAAGCTTACGAACTATTTATGCACGCATTAATGGTGGATCTTGAAGATAACCGAGGTAATACCAGCGATGGAATTCACGGCGCTAGTGCGGGTGGTATTTGGCAAGCTGTAATTTTCGGATTCGGTGGCATCCAAATCACCGAAAATGGCCCCGTAGCCAATCCTCATCTGCCCCCAGGCTGGACACGCCTGAAGTTTAAATTGCACTGGGGCAATAAATGGCACGACTTTGATTTACATGGCGCATCGGGCATGGGGCATGGCGAAAAGGAACAAGGAGATAAGCAGATAAGTAATTCCCAATCCCCAATTCCCAACATCCAAGGATTCATTTTTGATCTAGATGGTGTGCTAACAGATACAGCAGAACTTCATTATCTAGCTTGGAAGAAGTTAGCAGATGAAGAAGGTATACCGTTTAATCGACAGGACAACGAAGCGTTGCGGGGTGTATCCCGTCGGGCTTCCCTTATGCTGATTATTGGGGATAGACCATATACGGAAGCTCAAATCCAAGAGATGATGGAGCGGAAGAATCGCTATTATGGGGAATTGATCCCAAATATGACATCCAAGGATTTGTTACCAGGTGCGATCGCCCTCTTGGATGAACTGCGACAAGCTGGTATTAAAATAGCCATTGGTTCAGCTAGCAAAAATGCCAGCACAGTGATTGAGCGATTGGGCATTGCCGATAAAGTCGATGCGATCGCTGATGGTTATAGTGTACAGCAACCCAAGCCAGCACCCGATCTATTTTTGTACGCAGCCAAGCAGCTGGGACTTGAACCAGAACAATGTGTGGTTGTAGAAGATGCCACAGTCGGTATTCAGGCGGCTCTAGCTGCTGGCATGTGGGCAGTAGGACTCGGCCCCATTGAACGAGTTGGAGCCGCTCATGTTGTTTTGCCCAGCCTAGCAGGTATCAAATGGGCAGATTTAAAAGCCAAATTCAGTGACATTGCCAAACAAAAACATTCGGGGACTTCCAAATAAAATTTATTGGAAGTATCTCAATAAGTCAAGTCTTGCATTACTTCTTTACTAAAAAATATGCTGTAGCATACTCAGGCAATTGCGTGATATGCTGCCCAAATTCTTGTTGATTCTTAAAGATACCTGCCAAAAAATCTAGTTGATAAAGATTAGGTAAAAAGGCTCCACCTGTATCGGCTATGACTCCCATTTGTAGATGTTTGCGACCACTGTTAGTATGCTCGATCACAATCACTTTACCTAAACCGATATTCAAAACATCTCCAGCAAAAGTGACTCCGGGTTTGATAGAAATTTTTGCATCTATTTTGTATCCATAGCCTTTAATAGCATCAACTTCTCTAAAATACCAATAACGCTTTTGTGCTGTTGCCTTCAATCCGCGAATGTAAGCCATTCCATTATTTCTATCTACATTAAAAAATGCCTGATAACCATCTGTAAAATTAATCAGTATTGTTCCTTCCATAATTGCTTCTTCTAAGCCATTTCTGGTTAGATAAGCGAGACTGCTAACTTTTCCAAATTCTCTACCACCTGGTTCATAAATACCTGACAAAACATCCTGCTTAGTGTATTTAGTATAGAATTTATCGGTATTAGCACTTTCCTTTAAACTATAAATTGGTGTATTAAAAGTAGATGTTTTTTTGCGAGAACCGGGATGAGTAAATACAGCATATTTGGTAATTCTTAATTGTTTTTGCTGTTTATTCTTTGGGTTGTAGGCAGACCATTTAATAACTCGAAAATTGGTATTGATAAAGTTAGGATCTTGTAAACGAGTAGCTCGATGATTAGCAATATCCTCTTTTAAGACAGCAATCATGAAATTCAAAGTTTTGAGAACATCTGGCAAAGTAACGCCTTGAGTGGCAAGCATTCCTGTACGAAGAATATCTGGATCTTCTGAAGAGTAGTCTTGAAAATATTTTCTAGTATTAACGAGAACAGTTAATAAATCTTCTTGATTGAAGTTAACCTTACTATTTGGCAGTTTTCCTGGGGTAACAACTTGGCTGCCATTAATGCTAAATTTATATTTTTTGAACTCATCAACAACTGGATAGGGTGCAGATGTTGCTAACAAATACTGCTGAGATAAAAAAGCGTTGTGCTTACCTATAATCTCATCAGAAGATATTTTTTGAGCTACAAAAGGATTTTGAAAATTTGAGGTGAGGGAAATCTGTGATGGAGGGGGGGCAAAATTATCTGGCTTTTGTTTATCTAGTTGTTTAGTTTTTAACTGAGTATATAGATGGCTACTGACTAAACTGACAAGCAATAAGGCAGCACAACCTGCTGTGAAGCGAAATTTTTGGCTGAATAGGATTTTCATAACTTGAAAAATCAATTTCTAATGCTAAATAATCAATGTTATGTTTCTACCACCTCACGCACTAATTGCGCCAACTTTTCGGCACTATCGGGAACTGCGATCGCCTTTGCTTTTTCCCCCATTTTTGCTAACTCTTGCGGTGAATGCAACAAATTCAATACATGACTTTGCAATGCTTGTGCCGTCAACTCCGATTGTTTCAGTGTTAACGCCGCACCAGATGAAGTAAATACGTCTGCATTGTAAGACTGATGGTCTTCTGCGGCAAAGGGGTAAGGAATCAAAATCGCTGGCGTTCCACACACTGCTAATTCTGTCAAGCTACCTGCACCAGAACGACTAATAGCTAAAGTAGCTCGGTGCAACAACGCCGCCATATTGTTGTAAAAAGGTAAGGCTATGTACTGTGGATGTTTGAGACTATCCGCTTCTGGATCGCGATCGCCAGTTAAATGGACTACATAAACACCGGCATCAAACCAAGCATTTGCAGATTCGCGCACCAACTGATTGATCGCAACTGCACCTTGGCTACCACCAAAGACGACAATTAAGGGAACACCATCAGGAATAGCTAAATCCAGGGGTGCATCAATTGCCCCATCGAGAAATTGTGTTCGCACGGGAGTACCAACACAGACGTTTTTGGCACGGGGCAAATATTTAGCAGCTACTTCAAATCCCAAGGCTACCGCACTACACCAAGGGCCAAAAAAGCGAGTTACTTTACCCGGTAAGGCGTTAGATTCGTGGAAAACTACTGGTAAACCGAGGGAACGCGCCGCAATGACAGCAGGCCCGGCAATGTAGCCTCCCGTGGTAAACACCCCTTGAAAATTTCCCTGTTTGAGAATTCGTCTGACTTTTAGAATCGAACCAGCTAGTTTAGCTAAAATGCGAATCGAGGAGAGTCCAAACCCTTGCTGAAAGCCCTCAACTGCAATAGTATTCAAGTGATACTCTTTAGGGACAAGCTGAGTTTCTAGCCGATTGGGTACTCCCAGCCATTCTATTTGATAATCTGGAAGTTTTTGTGCCAGTGCGATCGCTGGAAACAAGTGCCCACCAGTCCCACTGGCAGCTATTAATAATCGGATCGGTGCGTTTGCCATCAAACCTCTACCGTTTAGCGTCTAGCTTAACTAAGATAAAACAATTTCCTCACTTTCTCTCATCAAATCAGTAAACTCTTACCAATGACTAAAATTATTACCGCCTTAGTAAAACGCCAACTCAGATTTCCAGTTAGTATTTGGTTGGTTTCGTTCCTGCTAACCCTTGGTTTAACAAATGGTTGGCAACGCACTCAAGCGACGACACCACAGCAATTAGTCCAAGCTGATACAGCCCAAAATGCACCAGCCGATCTGAAAAACTTGTTGACACAAGTTGATGCAGCCGCTAGTCGAGGCGATGTCAAAGGGGTGTTGCAATTCTACAGCCCCAATTTTACTCAGGGGGATGGATTAAATCTCCAAACCCTGGAAAAGTCTTTGATTTCACTTTGGCAACGATATCCCAAATTGCAATACAGCACAAAACTACTATCTTCACAATCTGAAGGCAATGGGATGATTGCCGAAACAGAAACAAAGATAACTGGTTTACCCTCCGGTAACAAGAATAATTTGACTCTCAATGCCACGATTAAATCGCGTCAGCGCATTGAAAGCGGCAAAATCGTCCGCCAAGACATTTTGGCAGAACGCACCCTCCTTACCTCTGGTAACAAGCCGCCCCAAATAGAGATTAAATTACCACAGCAAGTACAAGTTGGTCAGAAGTATAATTTTGATGCGATCGTCCAAGAGCCACTTGGTGATGATTTTCTACTAGGAACGGCCCTAGAGGAATCTGTCCAACCAGATAAATTTCTCAACCCCACACCCGTGGATTTGGAATTACTAACATCTGGCGGACTGTTTAAAACCGGACAAGCACCATCTACCCCTGGTAGCCAGTGGGTTTCTGCCGTCATCCTGCGGGGTAATGGGATGACAATGGTAACTCAGCGCCTGCAAGTAGTGAATAAGTAGTTATTTGATGGTTCCATCCAAGGGTGGAATTCGACGCAAATATGGTGGTTCTACAAATCGTCACGGTGTCCGCAAGGGTGATCTGTTAAAAAGTAAAAAGATAATCCCCATAAATAAATTTAGGGGCTTTAAACCATTTTTCTTTTTCTTTATTGAACGTGCGTAAAACCCCGTCCCCTTGTGGGCAGGGATGTAAGCGCGGTTAAATTAGGGGGTTCGATAGCGAAGCGTTAGCGAGTCTTCTCCCAAGGGGAGACGCTAAGAGCGAACGAGCGTCTGCCCCCTAATTTAACACTATCCGCGTTGCTTCTTTTTTGCAATATTGAAGATTAAAATTTTAGGAGTAAACCTCTGTCTTTAAAATTTATTACCGTTCCCCCCGAAACTTCTCAACCCCCCGCAGGTTTAATTGTCACTTTGCATGGTTGGGGAGCTAATGCTGAAGATGTCGCATCTTTGTTACCCTTACTCAACTTACCTGATTACCAGTTTGTATTACCCAATGCACCTTATCCTTATCCCTATTCCCCTATAGGAAGGGCATGGTATGACCTGCGGGTGGAGAATATGTATGAGGGATTGGCAGAAAGTCGGCAACTGCTAAGAGATTTTTTGGAATCTTTAGCAAGTAGCACTGGTGTACCTTTATCGCGCACCATTTTAAGTGGATTTTCTCAAGGTGGAGCGATGACTTTAGATGTCGGATCAAAATTGCCCTTAGCAGGTTTAGCTGTCATGAGCGGCTATTTACATCCTGATGCACTAACGCCAGCTAAAAGCGAGATTCCGCCGACTTTAATCACCCACGGTAGATATGATGAAGTTGTACCACTAAAAGCCGCTTTGAAGGCACAAAAAACCTTAGAGTCTCTGGAAGTGGCGGTTGAATATCACGAATTTGATATGGGGCATGAAATAAATCCACAAACCTTAGAAGTGCTACGGAATTTCGTTGTGAATAGAATTGGCTAGTCAAGATTACGAATTTTTGATAAATTCTGGTATAAATGCGGAAAATTTTCACAAAATTAATGACCTCTAATGAGTAATATATATAGGGTGGCTGCGTTCAGCGCAACTTAACCCATGCTGAAGGCGAGTGCTGCATAAGGGAGGGGCAAGCATTATGACAACTCTAAGCATTTCCAGGAAAGAAATTGCTGCCATAACTGCGGCAGAAGTAGAAGAACTGGCGACACGTCTGGATCTGGATAATTACACTAATGCTTTTGATGGTTTAAATGATTGGCATCTATTACGAGCGATCGCATTTCAGCGTCCAGAGTTAGTTGAACCCTATATCTACCTCTTAGACTTGGAACCCTACGATGAAGCGTAGTTGAGAGTTAGGAGTTAGGAGTTAATATCCCTAACCCCTGACTACTATTCCATCTCTACCATGCCTAATCCCCAATCCAAAATTCCAAATCTCAAATTGAACAGGGTTCTAATAGGTGTAGGTGGCGGTATCGCTGCCTACAAAATCTGTGAATTAGTTTCGACGCTGTTTAAAACTGGGGTGGAGGTTCGAGTTATCCTCACCCGTTCCGCACAAGAATTTATCACGCCTCTGACTTTAGCAACCCTATCTCGTCACCCCGCCTACACAGATGATGATTTCTGGAAACCAACTCACTTTCGTCCATTGCATATTGAGTTAGGTGAATGGGCAGATGTCATAGTAATTGCTCCCTTGACAGCTAATACATTAGCAAAGTTAGCCTATGGGATGGCGGATAATTTACTCACAAATACCGTGCTGGCTTCTACTTGTCCCGTGCTGTTAGCACCCGCAATGAATACGGATATGTGGGAACAGTTATCGGTGCAGCGAAACTGGCAACAGCTATTAATCGATAGCCGATATCATGGAATGAGTACCGCATCAGGATTATTAGCGTGCGATCGCGTTGGTGCTGGTAGATTAGCAGAACCACCAGAAATTTTGGCTCACATCCAATCGTTGTTACACACTCAAGGCAAACGAGATTTCGTAGGTAAACGTGTGTTAATTAGTGCTGGGGGAACGCGAGAGTTTCTTGACCCAGTCAGGTTTATTGGTAATCCTTCCACAGGTAAAATGGGATTAGCTTTAGCGCAAGCAGCACTTTACCGAGGTGCAAGTGTCACCCTTGTGCATGGGCCAGCTAATTGGGATGTACCATTGGCAGTGCAAGCAATTCCCGTCATCAGTGCAGAGCAGATGCAGCATACTATGCTGGAATGTCTACCCAACGCTGATATCATTGTCATGTCAGCAGCCGTGGCAGATGTGAGGCCAAGAGATTATAGTACAGAAAAATTGCCCAAGCGATCGCTCCCCCAAGCTTTACCCTTGGAACCAGTACCGGATATAGTCGCCCAATTAGCACAACTTAAACAGCCGCATCAGATATTAATTGGTTTTGCTGCACAAACTGGGGATATTGTCAAGCCAGCATTAGAAAAATTACAAAATAAAAAATTAGATGTGATTGTTGCTAATCCCATCGATCAAGCTGATAGTGGTTTTGGGAGCGATAATAATCAAGCGATATTTTTAGATAGCCAAGGACATCAGCTAGCGATCGCATCTTGTTCTAAATTAGAAATGGCGCATCAATTATTTGATTTGGTCAGAGAGTATTTATAAAGTAAAAATAAAATTCTTGTAGGGTGTGTTAGGCGCATAC
>CAZZZY010000115.1:0-12085 GCA_964658545.1 uncultured Acetobacteraceae bacterium
GTCGGGTTTTGGGGAAAAGGGGAAGGGGAAAAGGGAAAGAAAAAACCTTTAACCCAACCCCAAAAACCTTTTCCCCAAACCAAATTCTGAGTTCAAAATGCAAAACCCGAGTAGTATTGTTTCAGAGACGCTAAGAGCGAACGATCGCCACTGCGAATTGCAAATTGTTCGGTCAGGAGCCTGAATTCAATTCTGACTTCTGACAACTGAATTCAATTTCAGCTTATTCTAGAAATCACCCTCCTCAACACACAGGTAAAACAACGGCTAATGCTTGATTATTTGACAGCGAGTATTGTATTTTGGATGACTTTGTTTGGAGTACAAGAGTCGTTGTTAGAATTTCGCCTGGGTTATCTCGGTCGCTACTGGTTTATTGCGATTAGTGCTAGCTTACTTCTCGGCTTTTTGCTCTCTGCTCTGGTTATTGTGCCACTAATCATTAACTTAGCAGTAGATCCGTTCACTTGGACAGGTAATCTGATTCTCTCAGGAATTGCTGCTTTCATCTTTGGTGTGATTCTCAGTTTGGCGCAGTGGTTGATACTTCGTCAATCCGAAATGACACCAAGAGTTTTTGCTCTCATCAATACAGTTATTGGAATTCTCGTCTACTTCCTACTGGTGTGGCTCAATGAAGGTAGTTTGGAGTGGAGTGGTAGCCCCTTCGGTAATTGGAAAACTTTACTCGTCTTTTTAGCTGGTGGTACTATTACCGGGGGTGTCACAGGTAAGGCTTTGGATTTTTACTGTGAGCTAGTGGAGCGGCGATTAATTCAGCTTGAGAGAGAACGGGTAGAAAGAGAAACCAGAGAGAGAGAACGGATAGAAACAGAAATACGTGAAAGAGAAAGGCAAGAAATAGAAAACCTTGAAAGGGAAATTTTAGAAAGAAAAAGGATCTCAAGAGAAATCGCTTTGGAGGAAGAAAGAAAGTGGTATGAAGAACATGGCGATGATGATTTCGATTATGAGGATGATGAAGATGAAGAATAATATCTGGGCTTCGTGTTATCAGTTATACAAGATACTACAATCTTAACCATACAATTGTTAGCTGCGACAACTACTCAATCACTGTTCATCCTTATATATAATAATATGGCTATCAAACACCCTGTTTTAATTGCACTGTCAACACTCTGCATTATCTGTGTTAGTACGGCTTCCGTCTCTGCACTCTATTCACCAAGACCAGCAGTACTAGCACTGACCAAGGACAACCAAAAGTCCCCATCAATCATCTTCTTCCTGCCCAAGGAGCGCCCTCAGTCTGGAGTCGGTTGGTCAATCACCACCACTTCTGGAGAGGCAGAACTAGCCAATATTCCTCCCCAGCTTGGCTTCCGAATCATTCTTCCTATGGTTTTTTAACAAATACTTGGAAGCATCACACAAAGAATGATTTATTTCTGCTGAATTCTGACGACAGACAAGTGTATTATATTTTGATAAGTTCCCGATTGATGTTCCTGATTAATGACCGCTAATTTAAAAAGAAAAATTCCTGTGCTGGGACTAATTCTGTTGCTTAACGGTATAGTTTCCAAACTATTCAAAGCACAGGTTCAAGTTCGTCTCCCGACAATCTGGCAAGTTATCCCTAGAGATATCCAACGAACTTCGACTACCCCGCTAACACCTAACTTTTGTTAGTTTACGCTTGCATTGAGCATAACGCGATCGCTACGACAATCCAAAGTGAGAACGCTTTATTCCTCGGATTGTAGGTTTTTTTTAGTATCTATTGACTCAACAAAAAGAACATGGTAAAAAATAGGATTTACTTCTTTGTGCAGTTCAATGCTTTTAAAAATTTTATCTATCTTAGGGAATAAAAAATTTATCAATAATTTATGACTTTAGTCACAATTCAAACAAAATAAATCCGAATATTGAAGACTCGTGATATTGATTAATAATGTCTGGCTTTATTGTGTTTTAATTGGGACTATATGATGTATGATCTTGTAATTTTTGGTGGCTGAACCCATTAGGTTAGCTACTGCTAGCTAAGTTTTTGTAGGGATTCTTAATTGGAAAATATTAACTGTTGATTATGACAAATCATTTCTCTCCTTACGAACCCCCCTATACTCTAGACGAAAAGTTGAGTAGGCTTGGTACGCTCCTATATGCTAGTGCTACCGTAGCCTCACATTTGGTACTGCAAACTCGAACAAAATTTGCTGCTTCTGTGGAAATAACAACTACAGCTAATACCATTAAGTTTGGTGATGGCACTTTTTTCAGTGCTGCTCCAGAAGTTCAACCTTTACTGACAATAAGTGTACCTATTGGACTGGTGTTTGTCAGTAATCCAGGTGCAATACAAATACAAGGCTCAGGACATAGCCTAGTCAATCCAATATTTTCACCAATTACAGGACTTAATAATAACTCAACTGGACTACAGGTACAACCTGGAAAGACCCTAGCACTAGTAGGGGGCGATATCGCCTTAGATGGTGGCAATTTAACAGCACAAAGTGGACAGATTGAATTGGGTAGTGTTGCTGATGGGTTAGTCAGCCTTACCCCCAGTGCCTATGGCTTCCGCTTGGGCTATCAAGGAGTGCAGGATTTTAAGGATATTCAGCTATCTCACCAAGCTTTAGTAAATGCTAGCGGCGCTCCTGGTGGCTCTATCCAAATCCAAGGGCAGAGAATTAGTGTCAGTGATGGCTCGGCAATTTTGATTCAAAATCAAGGTGAGCAAGTATCAGGAGGAATTAATGTAAATGCCTCCTCCTCACTAGAAGTAAACGGCACCTCACTGGATGGAAGAATTGCTAGCACCTTGTTAACTGAAACTTTAAACAATGGAAATGGAGGAGATATAACTATTTCAGCGAAAAGAGTTCTTGTTCAAGACGCAGGACAAATACTTCCTAGAACCTTCGGTTTAGGAACAGGTGGCAATTTAACTGTGAATGCCTCTGACTCTGTACAAGTAATTGGGTTTTCACCTGCATATCCCAATCTTTTCAGCAATATCAGTGCCGCAACTTTTGGTTCGGGAAAAGCGGGAAATCTTACCTTATCCACGAGTAGTTTTACTGGTACAAATGGAATTCAGGTAGGGTCTGCGACTTTTGGCAGTGGCTCTGGAGGAGATGTAACGGTAAACGCTGCTGATATTACCCTGAGCGGAGTTATACCTAATGTGTTCACTCCAAGTACAATCAATGCTGCAACTTTCAAAAATGGTAATGCTGGCCAAGTAATAATCAATTCATCTCGGTTACAGCTTGAGAATGGAGGAGCGGTAGCTTCTTCCACTACTGCCTCTGGTAATGCTGGGAGTGTTACTGTCAATGTCTCTGATTCCGTAGTAATTGATGGTATAGGAGGAGGTTCAGCAACCCCTAGTCTAGTAGATTCATCAGCAATTGTTCTTGCTCAACCCTTGCAACAACAACTCAGAATTCCCTCGACACCAAGTGGAAAATCGGGGGATGTAACAATTAACACCCAAAATTTAAGCATTAGCAATGGGGGTCTAGTCAATGTTCAAAATAACGGCTCTGGCAACGCTGGCACACTTCAAATTAATGCTAATAGAATCAACCTCACAAATAATGGAGGGATCACTGCAACCAGTGCTGTCGGTCAGGGAGGTGACATTAACATCAACTCAAAAGTTGTCCAATTACAAAATGGTGACATCTCTGCAACTGCTGGGACACAACGTACTAATGGGAATGGTGGTAACATTCAGATTAATACAGATATCTTAGCGGCTTCCGAAAACAGTCGGATCACAGCTAATGCTTATAAGGGACGTGGTGGTAACATTCAGATTAATACTCAAGGATTTTTTGCTTCTCAAAAGAGTGAATTTACAGCCAGTTCCACGTTAGGAATTAATGGCAATGTTCAATTTAACATTTTAAACAATAATATTGTACCTCCTAAAGCAGTACCAGAAACAATTCAATTACCGCCTGAGATTACTTCAGCTTGCCAAGGACATTCTGGTATAGCATCCAGCAAATTTGTGATTATTGGAACTGGTAGCGCACCACGGACTCTTGAAACCCAAGCATCTAATAATCGTGGATGGTACGCTAATTCCGTTAAAGTTCCGACTGATAACAATTTACAAAAAGTCAGCTTGCAAAACTTGGAAACTCAACCAATTATAGAAGCACAATCATTGTTAATAGAACCATCAGGGGAAATCAAATTAGTAGCGTCTCCCAATCAAGTAGCTGCTATTACTTCAGCATCGCCTAGTAGTTCTTGTTTTGCTACAGGTCATAAACCAACTTCTGTTTCAACGTTATTCCCCTAAACTAGAGTGGTGAAAATTACCAGACGCAAATACTTATTTTGTGGCATTGCAGGTTTCTTCATAGTGCTCGTCAAAGAATCCCGCCTAATGGCTGAAAGTGGCAACAAAATTACCCAAGAACAGCAGGCACAATCTTTAACAGTAAAGGGACATGAGTTATTAAATCGAGGACAATATTTAGAAGCGCTTGAGACTTGGAAATCAGCCACAAAAATTTATCATCAACTCCGCTTAGATGAAGGAATTACTGGAAATTTAATTAATCAGAATCTTGCCCTACAAGGATTAGGCTTATACCTCAATGCCTGTGACATCCTCTTATCAGCTTTGAAAATAGATAAATCGGGTTATTCTCCTAAAAATTCCCGGAAAAAAACACTAATCGCAGTAATTAATCAAGTAAAACCTACTTCCATAAATTTATTGGGATTACAAAATCTCGGAGATGTTTTCCGCTTAATAGGTAACTTAGATGAATCAGAAATAGTGTTGAAAAAAACATTATCGCTGACTCAAGGGATAACACCTAATCAAGATATTAGTTCGATTTTACTATCACTGGGAAATACTAGAGAGGCAATGTATGAGCGTTTCCGCGCACAAGAAAAGTGGATAGAAGAACTAATTTACAAAAAGGAAACTGGTGCTAGGATACATAAAAATGCACTTTTATCACTGGATTATTACCAAGCAGTTAATAACCTAGTAACTGCTCCACCACAAGTAAAATTGCAGACGAAACTATCCAGTTTGAGGTTATTGTTAGATTTTGATAAATGGTTGAAATCAAAGTCGGAAGCAAATCAGAGATTCTCTACTACTAAAACTCATATTCATCAACAAATTCAACCCCTAATCGACTCAATCAACAAAAACTCTTTCTCATTTGATGAATTACCTCTTAGTCAATCTGCTTATGCCAAGCTCAACTTTGCTGACAGCCTAAATCAAACTTCAAATCAACAATTACACTCTGTAGCTATAGAGTATGCAGAATCGGCATTGAAAACTGCCCAAAGCATTAACAACCAACTTTTACAATCATTTTGTTGGGGGACTCTAGGCAAATTAAATCCAGAAAAATCACAAGCATACTTTAAGCAAGCTCTATTATTTGCTCAATCGATTCAGGCATGGGATATCGCCTATGAATGGCAGCAGCAGTTGGGTGATTTATATAGAAAACAGGGAAAATATGAACCTGCTTCCAAGTTGTATGAAGCAGCTATTAATAGCCTAACGCAAGTTCGTGCTAACCTTTTATCCAGCAATCCTGATACACAATTCTTTTTTTATGAAAAAGTAGAGCCTGTTTACCGGAATTACCTCAGATTACTACTAACACAACCTGATGATAATCTAGAAAAGGTCATTCAAATAAACGAAGATTTTCAAATAACACAGCTAGAGAATTATCTTCAGTGTGGCAAACTTAACCTTGTCGCTTTGAATGAAATTAAAAACTTAGATCCCAGCCCAACTATTATTCATATAATCGATTTATCTGAACGCATAGAAGTCATTTCTCAATCTCCTAAACAACCTCTTCATCACCATTCTGTTGATTCTCAGCTAATTAGAGAGCATATTAATAATCTTGTAGACACTTTACAAGACAAAAATCTGGCTTATGTTGGCGAAGATGTGATTCTTGAACATTCTCAAGCACTTTATAACTTGTTGATTGCACCTATCAAATATTTGAATTCATCAAAAATATTAGTGTTTACTTTGGATGCATTTTTCCAAAGTTTACCGATGGGCTTGCTTCATGATGGGAAAAATTACCTGCTCGAACGCTACGGGATTACAGCTACTCTCGGTTCAAGAGTGCAACAACCTAAACTTTTAACTCCCAAGCAGTTAAGAGCTTTCATTGCTGGACTCAGCAAGATCAGCCCTAGTTTTTACGCTCCGAATGCTCCTAAAGGACTCAAAGCATTGCCGGGAGTGGAAGTAGAAATAGCAAATGTAAAAAACGCAATTACTTATTCAAAAGTCTTGTTGAACGAAGAGTTTCTTAGTCCAATCCTAGACAAAGAATTGAGTACAGATGATTTCTCAATAGTTCACCTAACTACTCACGCTCAATTTAGTTCTGTTCCTGACCTGACAATGATTTTTGCTTGGGATAAACCAATTATTATTTCCGAATTTAATGATTTAATCCAAGAAAAAATTCAGTCTGGTCAAGAAGGAATTGAGTTATTAGTTTTGAGTGCTTGCCAAACAGCCAAAGGTAATAAAAGATCAGCATTAGGAATGGCTGGAGTGGCAGTACAAGCCGGAGCCAGAAGTACTCTCGCTACTCTCTGGCAAGTAGATGCTGATTCCAGCGCTTTACTTATGAAAGTATTTTATCAAGGATTGAAAGATGGTTTGACTAAAGTCGAGGCACTACGTCTTGCACAATTACAACTGATATCAAACCCTCAATACCAACACCCTTCCCATTGGGCTGCATTCTTACTTCTTGGCGGCTGGTTATAATTTCATCGATTTTTCAACCATTTCACCAATTTCAACCCTGATTGGACTTTTTCTAATTCAGATGTTTTACCACTGCTCAAGGCTAATTGAGCTGCTATCGTGTAACTCTGCTCTGCTTCATCTGCTAACAAGGCTCCTAAATAGCGATCGCCTAGTAGTCTGTAGATAGTTGGATTTTTACTACCTGCCATGACTCGTGCTTTTAATGTCTTAATTGATTCATCTAAAAGAAGCTTTGACATATATATAGCATCCAGATCGCGGAAAGCCGCTTCATCAGGCGGCAACCCCAAGTCTTTGATTTGCTTGACTTCATCTTTAATCCACTGAACATCATCAACAGGTAAAAGATGGACTACTAAGGGACTAGAATTCAGAGCTTGATCACCGTGGTTACTAATTACAGTGATTGTATACGTGTTGTCATACTGTAATTCTTTTTGCTCTTTCGGATATGGGATGCTTGTAGTGTTTTTTACATCTTTCTCCCACTCAACACCATTGCCGAGTACTACTACTGTATAGCTATCAGCGTCTACCACTGAGCGCCAAGAGATTTCTGGTCTATTATTTATAATTGAACTGCCGTAAGGACTAGTTACAATCGGCGCATTTTTTTCATCATCTGGCCCCTTATAGTCATGTGGACAAGGAACTATATTTAATACTGAACACTGTACACCTTCGTTAGGTGGTGGCGCACATATTTGTGTATTAAAAACAGTGCTCTGCTTCAAATACAGAATTTTTCGATTTAAGAAACAGAGAACTTTGACCGCGCTTCCGTTAACAGGATTGATCCGCTCTCCCAAACACAAATATCTTCCTGTTTTTAGGAAGCGATCGCCCGTGCTATAAACTCGACCACTTGGTTCTTTACACAAATTATGAAGTAATATTCGTTCCTGTCCCCATACACTGCTAGCCAACAAAAGTATTAGTGTTGGTATTGATACAAAGGTTGTAAATCGGCGGACTGGAAAGACTTTTTTAGTTAGGCTAGATATGGTAAGCATTACAACTTCTTAAAAAGCTAGTTACTTTTTTGTAGTTTAATCTAGGTAGAGAATAAATAAAGCATAAAATTTGGTTGATAGCGTCAAAGCCTGTTATGGGTTTGTCCTGAACTGTCGAGAATCAGACTTGAGCCTAATTCTTTGTAATACATCGCCCCGCCAACGAAAAACTTCTGGCACTTTTGACTCAAGTATCAAGCAGGCTTCCCAGTTAAGCCAGGAATTATCGTTATCACCCAAAGCTTCTTGCACTTGTGCCAGTAAACAGTAAGTATCTGCTCTTTGAGGATCTAATTCTCCGGCTTTTTCTAAATATTCCTTTGCTTGACCCAACTTCTTCTGCTGTAACTTTGCCCAACCTAAATTTTTATACAATGCAGCTTGTAATTTTGGTTCTTTAGTTTTTTGTAACCCTTGTAGTGCTAGAGCAATCGCCGCATTATAGTCCCCTTTTAGATTTTTCAATCTTGACAGATTATTGATAACTGGAATTGCTTGACTATTACTTTTTATAGCCAACTGATACTGCTGCTCTGCTAAATCTTTTTTTCCTTGGTCATCATAAAACGTTCCTAGCCCATAATGTCCTGACCAACTATCAGGCTTCAACTTCAAAGCTTTCTCATAATTAGTCGTTACACATTGAAATTCATTTAATAACTGGCAAACAAATGCTAAATTATTGTAAATGTCTACATCTTGATTATTATATTTTCTCGATAACTCATAATATTTTTTGGCATCTCGCAGTTTTTGAGTGCTACGAGATGCTTTATCAAAATAAAATTTAGAAATATAATTTTTCACTTGAGGATTGATTTTTATAGCTGAGTCAAAATACTCTTGTGCGCTCTGAGAATCATTTGCTGCCTCAGCTCTCTCTCCTTGAACCACTAAATAGTTAGCTGCAAGAGGTATAGATAGAAATATCCCCCCAACAAATACTAAACCCATTAATGTATATTTGCTAAATCTAAATATTTTAGAATTAGCAAATCTATAATTTTTAATTTGCTGAGGCAGTTTTTCTAATCGCTGCAAAACTATTTCAGTAGTCTGCGGACGCTGCCCTGGAAGGAGAGCCATTAATTCATCAATCAAATCAGCAAAAGGTTTATCAATCTGCGATGCTTTATTTCTCCAGATTAGGTTTCCTGTTTTTTTATCTGTTGGCAAATCAATTAGTTGAGTGGCAGTGATCAAATGGACAAAAGTCCGGCCCAAAGCGTAGAAATCTGACTGGGGTACTGCTTTACCATTAACTTGCTCCAGTGGAGAATAAAGAGGCGTGCTGATAGCTGTGATTTCATATCGTCCTCCCCTACCTGTACTAGTTCCTCCGCTACCACTAACTTTTGCTAGGTAAGTGTCAGTCACTTGCCGTGCTGCACCAAAATCAACTAATGCAAGTTGACCACTCGACTGAAGAATTATATTAGAAGGCTTAATATCTCGGTGAAAAAAATTAGAGCGGTGTACTGTGTCAAGGATATCAACTAATTGTTGCAGCCATTCTAATGCTAGAGATTGTGAAATCGGGCTATTAGACTCTAACCATTGCTCCAAATTTTGTCCCTCAATTTTATCCATAACTAAGCAATACAATGTTAAGGAATTATTGTGAAGAACAAAAGGAAAAAAGTCATCTATGGTGCTTGTAGGAATACCGGAATGTCGGATTATTTGTAAACAAAGAGATTCCCGCTCGATTAATTCAACCAGCTTAGGCGAGTTCCATTTTAAAACTTTCATGACTCGCGGCTTGCGAACAGGGTTCCATTGAGTACCAGCGTCATCTACTTCAAACACTTCAATGTAATTGTACGGATCATCAGTGAGCGCTCTCAATGGCTTGACTAAGCGGATGCGATCATTAATCAGCAGCGAAGTCCCACAAGAGAGACATTCTTTGACGTCATCAGAATTAGGATTTTGGCGGTGATTGCAAAGGGGATTGATACAGTAACTCACTGACCCTCCTTACCCAACAAGCCCCTAGAATTTATGCATGGTGAATTACGTAGGATACAGAATAATGTATAGTTTGTCACTCAGTAATTATTAATTATTTAATAAGGTCTTCGGTAAACCTATCAGAAATTGTTATGATACTTTTTTACAAAAAATAGTTACAAGTGGAAGAAACAAAGTATATTAATGTCATGCAATACACTCCTGGAACTAATCATAGTCTAGGAAAAGCCCTTTACAAACGTTTCCTACGCCTATGGAAATAGTAAGTCATGGATTTTAGTGCCGTACAGAAACTGAATTCACCTGCCCTTCCCATAGTTATCCCAAAAGGACGGAGGGAAGGGCAAATATCTTCGGCAGCAGTAAATTTTGAAGCAGCACTGGTTGTAGTAGATAATTTAGTCTTTGGCAAAAGAGGCAAACACCTATCTGAAGCAGAAATTATTGTCCTAAAGGGAGCATGGGATGATGATGATTACGAAGAGGTGGCAGAAAACTCACCTTACAGTCTTAACTACTTGCAAAGACGTGTAGCTCCTCCCTTATGGGATTTACTATCCGAAACTATTGGCAGTGGACAGCGCGTTGGAAAAAAGAAACTGCGGCGTATTCTATTAGAGCAGGTTACTAAAAAGTATCCTATTCTATCTGCATCAATTGGAAAACAAAGACCCTCTGCAAACGGACTAGTACAAGTTATGGGAAGTCACCTGCCTGACATATCCAGTTTTTATGGACGAGCAAAGGAACTGACCAATCTAAAGGAATTAGTAATCGATCAGCGATGCGTATCACTCATAGGAGTGGCGGGCATTGGTAAAAGTGCATTAGCTGCAAAACTATTAACAGAACTTAGTATAGAATCTCAACCTAGATTTGATTGCTTAATTTGGAAATCGGTGTCTCATGCACCACTCCTTCAGGACTTAATAGCCGATTTAATAGAGCTAACTCAACCCATAGAACCTGAGCCAAGCTTACCTAAATATACTCAAGCAATGCAAAATGTGTTAATCAAGCAGTTGCAATCACAGCGCTACTTCATAGTATTGGATGAATGTGAAGCCTTATTTCAGACAAATAATTTGGAGGAGAGGCTAGAGTACAAACTATTTTTTCGCCGCTTAGTAGAGGAGCAGCATAAAAGCTGCTTGCTTTTGACTAGTCGAGTTTGGCCTAATGAGTTCGATGTACTGATAGAAGCTGATCGACCTATTCAGTATCTCAAGGTTGAAGGTTTAGATCCGGATGCTGCCATGCAGTTTTTATCTGCTTTGGGATTGTGCAATGAAGAAAAACGGTGTAGTCAATTAATTGAAACTTATCGCGGTAATCCGTTAGAGCTAAAAGCAGTTTCAAATCGAATTCACCACTTTTTTGCAAGTAGTACAGAAAAATTCTTTCAAGATCCAACTACACTCGTTAGTAGTCGATTTCAAGAAATGCTCAATAAGATTTTTGGTCAAGTATTAAGTAATATTCAGCGACAAATCATGATTTATTTAGCAGATAAAATAGGTTTAAATTTTCAATATATTAGTTTCAACAAATTATTAATTGAATTAAATCAAATTTACAAAATATCTATTTCAACATCAGAGTTAATTACAGCATTAGAAGGACTTGAGAAAAATTCATTAATAGAAAGTAGTAAAGACCCAACTACAAAAGAAATCAGTTTCACTCTTCAACCAGTAATTAAAAAGTATATTACGACAGATCCTCTAGGGTTGGTACATACATCTGATGCTTCACAACTATTAGCGATGCCTACGGCGGCAAGCTACGCATCTTAAAAGAGGTAGCTATGATTACAGGAAAACTAGAAATCACAATTAAAATCAACGAACTGCTACAACCCAAGACCGTAGAGAACGCTTGGCAGCAGTTTGATCTAAACTGTGATGGACACATCACAACAATCACAGTTAAACCAAAGATTTACAAGAGACTGACTGATGTAACCAGTAATTACCCACAGTGGTTAACAGCGATCGCTGGCAAACTTGGTCAGTCAACTAAGCTTGGGTTCGTGTTAGAGCTACCCAAGATGCAAGTTTTCTTTTCGCAAGCACAAGGCAGAAAAGCCCTCTGCCTTCGGTGCTGCTTCTTGAAAAAGCGATTACCCAATCAGGGTAAGCTGGAACAAACACTGATAAATATAGAGGAGTCAAACACAAACGTTGCATAATCTGGCTACATACGGAAAGACCACAAGTTAGGTAAAATCAAGCTAATTGAAAGGAGGTATGCAGGTGAAGATACAACAGTACGAGAATTTAACGCACAAAGCGCCACTAAGGAGTAG
>CAZZZY010000116.1:0-11881 GCA_964658545.1 uncultured Acetobacteraceae bacterium
AGTGCGGGCATCTTGCCCGCGTCCCATATACAAATTAAGTGCGCAACAGCTTAACTTCAATAGCGTTTGGGGAATGTTGACTTTAAGTACTAGAAGTTGATCCAGCTGCACAACTACTCACTAGAGCCAGCGTTCCCAGTGCGACGCCGAATAGCCCGCCGCAGGCATCGCCAATTTCTTAACTTTTGCTTTCATCGATTTCCTCCCGTGTGCTGTAGCTAAGTTTAAATCCCTCTCATTTCAAATAAACTTGATATATATGGTCATTGTCAAGTGCCAGATATAAATCTATATCAATTTTTATTGATATATTGTTAAGAATTTTGGCAGGAGCGGGCAGGCAATATTTTAATTAGGCGGCGATAATCAGATAAATATTGCTCTAGGACAACAAATCGAGCCAAATTAAGGCTGTAGTAAATCCAGCGTCCCTCTTGACGTGAGCGGACTAAGCCAGCTTCTCTCAGAGTTTTCAGGTGAAAAGACAGTTTCGACTGAGTAACCCCTAAAGTCTCGCACAAGTCACACACACACAGTTCTTGCTCTCGCAACAGTTCCAATACCTGAATCCGCAGGGGGTCAGACAGAGCATGAAAGCCAGCAACAATAGTATCAGGAGTGAGCGTGTAGGTGGAATCCATCAAGATTTATTAAAATGTTACTCTTATCTTAGCTATGAACTAAAATTGATGTCAAATTTTGAGTTAGCTGCTTAATCTGAGCGTTATAGGGCGTAAAGTCGCATCGCAGCAAATAAGGTTGGCGAAAAGTTTTATATTTTCCTTCGGGTAAGTCTACTAGGTCAAGAAAGTCTCGTAAGGAGGGGAATCTTCCTTTAAATGTGTCTTCTAAGAATTCTTCTACGTCCTGGTTTTAGTATGTAAGGTTACTCAACAAAAGTCAGCGTCTCCAGTTGTGCAAGTAGTTTCTCTATCTGTTTACGCTTCTTTGGGTCTGACCGCCAAATCTTAGTGCTGAAAGGATGTCTTCTGGGAGGTTTAACAAGGGCAGGCGATTCTTGACGAAAGATTCCCAGGTCATTAACCCCAAGCCATCAAACACCTCTTCAACGATTTTGAGGTCTGGGTTTAATGGCTGCTCCTGGTTGAGGTCTGAGTTATCTGTTTCGGTTCCGCCCATAACGATGTACCACGGGGACGCAGGGCAGGGCGAGCGATCGCAATATTCATTCCTCTAACAATTCTTCTTCTGCTTTATGAACATCATTTGCAAAATTTGGTAATTCCGAAATAACATCCCACTTCCAGAATTTTTGAGCGGGTTGAGCTACAAAACCCAACGTTCAACTTAAGGAGTCTTATTCCAGATTTTTTCTAGGGTTTCAATCTGTTTTTTCCTTTGAAGACTCAATTCTTTTTCCCTATCAGTTGTCTCTTTTGGGATTTTGTTTAAAGCTTCAATTTCTCGGATAACTTCTAATGCTTGCTGCTGACACTCCTTTTTGCGTTTCCTATATCTAAAAAAGCGACCTAAAGTAATACCAGTAATCACCAAAATAGCCAAAATTGCTGAAATGCTGATATTTTTATCTGTTTGGTTTGTATATTTTACCTGACTAGGTTGGACAATGATGGCAATAACAATAGTTGGGGGTTGATTAAAGTCTTGGAAATTCATAGCTGCCTGAAGATTATTTTTCATGTAAAACTTCTGAAAAATCAGCTACAAGTAAGGATTGATAAAAATCAGTATTAATTTCGTTGTTTAACTTGATAGCATCTCGGTTATTTTACTTCTTTCTTATATTTATAAATTCTGGAAAATTTCTTGATAGCTCGACTTTTAAATTGTGATAGTTCGAGTTGCTTTTCATTGAGCAAGCTAGACAAACTATGGTAAAAGTTATCCCTGTTAAAACTATCTGGCGCATTTTGCTTGGTTTAGGCTTTGGCTTCCCAGAAATTGCAGGAGATGTAACCGTAGTCACAGCCAAACGTTCACCTAAGAATGCAGCTACTTTTCGCGCTAGTTCTGCACCTCCAGTCCTAGCAGGTAAGTAATGCCAAGTTTTTGTTTTAGGGTCAAAGATAGTGACAGATGCGATAGAACTATCTGCAAACGAGGTTACAGAAGCAAGTAAATCTGGTTCACGTCTCAATCCAAAGTAAGGAGTTTCAAAATTGTCCTCATCTGTGTCTGTGTTGCCAAAAGATTTTGGTGAACCAGCAAGGCATTTTGGTAAACTATTCAAATCTAAAAGCACTTCTGCTGCTGATTGGTAGCGTAATTTAGTAGCAGGTTGTACCAACTTACAAAGAATCTTTTCCAGAGATGGACTTATGGGTTCAGCCAAATATGAATCCCATATCCAGGCATTTTCACTGCAATCATACAGTTCAAATGGCGATATTTGGGTGAGTAAGTGTAAGCAAGTGACACCCAAGCTGTAAAGGTCGCTGGCAAATATAGCTTTGCCTCGAATCTGCTCAGGTGCTGCGTATTCAGCACTGCCAATGAGAGTTCCAGTATGTTCCCATTGGCCAGTGATGTGTTTAGCAGCTCCAAAATCTACTATAAATAATTGACTTTGAGAATTGCTCTGGCAACGAACAATGTTGGCAGGTTTAATATCACGATGAATTACCTGATGGGTATGAACAAACTGCAACACAGGCAACAAATCATTGAGCAACTGCCAAATTTCTGCTTCATTAAATGCTCCTGTTTGGGCCAATTCCTGTTCTAAAGTTTGTCCGTCAACCCATTCTTGGACTAAATACTGCTTACCATCCTGCTCAAAAGTATCCAATAATTGGGGAATCTGAGAATGCTGACCGAGTTGGGCTAATCGCAGAGATTCTTGCTTGAATAGTTCAGCAGCTTTTTGGTTATAGTATGTAGTTTGAGATTGTGGCCAGAATTGTTTGATGACACATAGTCTAGTCGCTGAAGACCCAGACAATTGTTGATTTTGTGGATATTTCTCATCAATAGACAGAAAGGTTCTTCCAAAGCCTCCCTGTCCAAGGGGTTTGAGAATACGATAACGGTCATTGAGCAGAGTGGTGTTTAACTGACCAAATCCAGAACTGCTATTTTCTTCAGGCTGTGGAGATTGGTAGGTATGGGAAAAACCCTTACACATACAACCGATTACTCCTTAAGATCGCGTTTGAGTGAATCTAACTGTGGCTTACCGCGTCCCTGCGCCATTTGTCCCGCTAGTTTTGAGGGTTTGTAGTAAGGACTTTAGGGCTTAGAAAATAAGGACTAAAGTCCTTACTACGAACTTGCTTACCCAGGAAAAAAAGATGAGTTGGCATCTTTTAAGTGCTGAGTTAGGAGTTATTATTACCCCCAGTCCCAGTCTCTATTTATCTAAAGCCAGATTCAGTTTGAGAACATTGATGCGGGGTTCTCCTAAAAATCCCCACTGCCGCCCTGTAGTATTGTCACTGATTAATTTTTGCACTTCTGCTACAGGTTTATTGCGGGCTTTAGCTACGCGAGATGCTTGGAGGTTGGCGTTGGCAATAGATATATCAGGATCTAAACCAGAAGCAGAGTTAGTTACTGCATCAATTGGCACAGGGGTGTTATCCGCTAAACCATTTTCTTTACGGTAGGCTGTGACTGCACCTTTGACTGCATCAATTAATTTCTTATTAGTGGGGCCATAATTGGTTGCACCACTGTTAGCAGCATTATAGGGTTGAGCATCAGTCCCACCAGTTTTGGTTGTAGCACTAGGACGGGGATGGAAATACTTAGGCGCAGTGAAGTTTTGACCAATGAGTTCAGAACCAATCACTTTGTTATTGAGAGTGATTAAACTACCTTGGGCTTGGTGAGGAAAAATAACGTTGGCAACGACTGTAGTTGCGAGTGGATAGATGACACCGCAAAGTAAGATAAACCAAAGGGCGGTGGTGATTGCAGGTATCAGTAAGTTAACTAGGGGTGAACGAGATTGAATTGCCATTAGAGGGTAACTCCTGAATTTCAGTTAAAAAGATTTGCCAGATGCTAGCTCAAAGTGTTCTGATATTGGGCCAAGAGCCAAAGCTGGGAAAAACGTTAACCCACCAACAATTAATATCGAAGCTAGTAACAGCACTCCAAAGAATACGGTGTTTGTAGACATCGTACCTGTGGTCTTTGGTACTCTAGGTTTAACAGCCAAGTAGCCAGCAACAGCTAACATAGGCAATACAGGAGCTAAAAATCTTCCTAACAATATCCCTATTCCTAGTACAGTGTTGTAGAAAGGAGTATTACCGTTGAGTCCACCAAAGGCTGACCCATTATTAGCCGTTACTGATGCGAAAGCATATAAAAGTTCAGTAAACCCGTGAGCATCTGGGTTATTTAAACTATCTAATGCTTTGGGCCAAACTAGAGCTAGTCCGACTCCAATGAGAATTGTGAAGGGGTGAGCTAGTAAGGCTAAAGATACAAGTTTGACTTCTTTAGCTTCAATTTTTTTGCTCAAAAATTCTGGGGTCCGCCCTACCATCAACCCTACAAGAAAGACGGTGACAGCAGCGTACATAATTAAGGTAATCAGCCCGACACCTTTACCACCAAAAACTACGTTCAGCAGCATTTCTGAAAGCGCTGCAAAGCCTCCCATTGGTGTAAGACTATCATGCATCGCATCGACACTACCTGTAGTAGCAGCTGTGGTAGCAGTGACAAATAAGCTAGTTTGAGCAATCCCAAACCTCACTTCCTTACCTTCAAAATTGCCACCACTTTGCAAAGCTGATAAAGTTTGGTCAGCCCCTACTTGAGTTAACAACGGATTCCCAATTTGTTCAGCCGGCAGGATGATCGCTAAAAATCCAATGAATAACGCGGTGAATACACCAAAAAATATCCATCCTTGTCGCCGGGCTTTGACCATTGTTCCAAAGGTGTAGGTGAGTGCTGGAACAATCAATAACATTGACATAATCTCTAGGGAATTTGTCAAAGGAGTTGGGTTTTCAAAGGGATGGGCTGAATTTATGTTAAAAAATCCACCGCCGTTTGTACCAATTTGCTTAATCGACTCTAAACTAGCAACAGGGCCACGAGCAATGGTTTGAGTAGCACCTTCTAGAGTAGTTGCGATCGCAGCCGGAGCTAATGTCTGAGGGACTCCTTGCCAAACATAGACTAGGGACAACACAAAACAAATGGGTAGAAACAATCGATAAATTGCCCTAGTCAAATCTACCCAAAAGTTACCCAAATTATTGACACCGTTTTGACTTAATCCTCTGATGACTGCAACCCCAGCCGCTAAACCTGTTGCTGATGAGGTAAACATCAAACAGGTAATCATCACCATTTGATTAAAATAAGAAAGCGTTGTCTCACCGCCATAGTTTTGCCAATCAGTGTTGGTGACAAAAGAAATCGCGGTGTTAAACGCTAGTTCTGCCGTTGGTGCTGGAGAAATTTTATCGGGATTGAAAGGCAAAATATCTTGAAGTCGTAGCGTTGCATAAAACAACAACACAAAAACTAAATTAGAAAGGACAATCGCCTGACTATAGCGTTGCCAAGTCATTTGTTCTTCAGGATTTATCCCCAGAAATCGATAGGTGTAACGCTCTAATACCGTATCTGTCTCATCAGTGAAAATCTTAATTAAGTATTTGCCGATTGGGATAACAAAAGCGAACCCAATAATTAAGATAATGATCAGCAGTTGCAAGATGTTCAATATCATACAAATTTATTCCCTACAGCGCCTCAAACGCTCTAATTAAACCGAACAGACCTAAAAAGCTGACTAGAATAACCACGAGGTAAATTAAATCGCTCATAACTTCAATATTGATGAATACCTGATGTCAAAAATTCCAAATTCTGGTCTTGAACTAGTTGTACTAAAGATTTGGGGATTCATACCCCAAGCAGCTTAAAAGCGTTGTGGTTGTAACATAACCATAAATAGATAAATTGCCAACGCTACTGTCACAAGTCCCAGCACACCAATTGCGTAAGCATTTCCCCGCGAAATTGTTTCTCCACTGGCTGCAAAAACAACAGGGGCAAGAACTGCATTCAAACAGAGAGCAAGAAATATTTTGAAAGAAATAGAGCGGTACAATTTTGGCGATCGCAGTATCTCTACTTCATCGTTCAATTGAGTAACTATCTCATTAACTAACTTAATTCTGGTCATATATCAAAGCCTCATGAATGTTTACATCTTTGCGTCCATGCGCGAGCTTTTAATATTCATAGCTAGACACAAAGTACACAATGAAAAATGCTGATACTGGAGATTTGAAAAACTTTTAGCGAAAGGGCGTTATTGAATTTAGAAAAAATTAAGTATTCTCCACTTAGAGCTACTCTGCGTGAGCTTCCATCAATAACGCCGATAAAAACAAAGGCAAATCATAACCTCTGCTTTGCTAAACAGACTAACTATGACAAACCGATGGCAACAATAATCACATCAATAATTTTGATGCCAATAAATGGAGCAATCACACCACCAACACCATAGATATAAACGTTGCGTTGCAATAGTTGATCGGCTGTGAGGGGTCGGAATTTAACGCCCTTAAGTGCTAGTGGAATTAGTGCTGGAATAATCAGTGCGTTAAAGATCAAAGCAGACAGAATCGCCGATTGTGGACTTGCTAAACCCATAATGTTTAAACTGCCAAGTCCAGCAGTCGTAAACAAAGCGGGAATAATTGCAAAGTATTTAGAGATATCGTTAGCGACTGAAAAGGTAGTCAGTGCGCCTCTAGTAATTAGTAACTGCTTACCAATTGTCACAATATCTATCAACTTTGTGGGGTCAGAATCTAAGTCCACCATATTTGCAGCTTCTTTGGCTGCTTGTGTACCAGAGTTCATCGCCACACCTACATTTGCCTGAGCTAGTGCCGGTGCATCGTTAGTACCATCACCAGTCATTGCTACTATTTTATTTTCCGCTTGTTCAGCTTGGATAACTCTCATTTTATCTTCTGGTGTAGCCTCAGCAATGAAGTCATCTACACCAGCTTCTTGGGCAATCACAGAAGCAGTAATTCTATTGTCTCCTGTCAACATGATAGTGCGAATACCCATGCGCCGCAGTTGTTCAAATCGTTCACTAATCCCCGGTTTGACAATATCTTTCAGGTAGATCACACCGTAGATTTTTTCCTTTTGACAAATGGCGAGGGGAGTACCACCTAATCGAGAAACTTTTTCATAAGCTTGGTCTAGTTCAGGAGTTAAGGAACCGCCATTAGAACGAACAAATCCTTTAACGGAATCAACTGCTCCTTTTCTAACTTGTTGTCCATCCGGTAAGTTTGTGCCACTCATGCGAGTTTTAGCAGTGAACTCAATCCCTTCTGCTTTACTTTCGTCAAAGTTAATCTCTGCGCCTAACTGCCGCGCTAGTCTAACAATGGATTTTCCCTCTGGTGTTTGGTCAAACACGCTAGAAGCTAAGGCAACTTGCGCTACCTCTTGTACAGAGTAACCATTAATCGGTATAAACTCTTCAGCTAGGCGATTACCAAGGGTGATAGTACCAGTTTTATCCAGAATCAGAGTGTTCACATCTCCACAGGCTTCAACTGCTCTACCAGAAGTAGCAATCACATTAAATTGGGCTACTCTATCCATCCCTGCAATCCCAATTGCACTTAATAAACCACCGATGGTAGTGGGAATCAAGGCGACAAGAAGTGAAATTAAGTTAGCGATACTCACCGGACTTTGGCGATAGTTAGCAATTAGCGGAATTATCGCCACCACCACCAAGAAAATTAAGGTGAGTGCTGCAAGTAAGACTGTGAGAGCAATTTCATTCGGTGTTTTTGTCCGTTCTGCTCCCTCCACTAACGCAATCATCCGATCGATAAACCCTTTACCAGGATCGGCTGTGACACGAATAGTTAGTTGGTCTGATAAAATACGTGTCCCGCCAGTCACAGAACTAGAAATATCTGTTCCTGGTTCCTTGAGTACTGGTGCTGATTCACCCGTAATGGCGGATTCATCAACGGAAGCCACACCTTCTATTACTTCCCCATCAGCAGGGAGAATATCACCTGCAATTACTTGTACTAAATCGCCTTTACGCAGATTAGTAGAACTAACTTCTTGCAAGCCATTGGGTGTAATTTTGCGCGCTAGAGTATCAGACCTAGTGGCTCGGAGTGTATCTGCTTGGGCTTTGCCTCGTCCTTCTGCTACGGCTTCCGCAAAGTTGGCAAACAGAAGAGTTAAAAACAGAATAACGGTAATTATCCCGTTGTAAAACCATTGATTCTTGCCCGGAACAGTACCAAACAAATTTGGAACAACGGTAGTTAGCGCAGTAATAATAGTTCCGACCCACACCACAAACATCACTGGATTCCTTACCATGATTCGTGGGTCAAGTTTAACGAAAGACTCTTTAATTGCTCTTGAGTAAAGACCAGAGGTGTCAACTTTCGGAGCATTATGCTGTGAGGAGCGAAGTTTTGAAGTAGATGGAGTTTGAGTTGAATTCATACTTTTGATTAGATGGTCATAACAACGGTAGAACCATAATTAACTCGCTAGATATTTAGCTACAATTACACTTTTATCAGCGAAAAAATCTAGATGATTAGACCAGTCCGAAAACTAGATTGGACTAAACAAAGGAAATAAAATACTACCTTTATTAACTCTAATTAATACTCCAAAAGGCTAGACTGGATTAAATAAGATATGAAGTCGGGAAGATCCTGAAAATCAAACAACGCTGTTTTTGCCTCTAAACTATCAGCAACTATATCAAACCCTTATTGCTGCGTTGCTTGAATGCATATAGAATAGATAGATGTCGTCTAAAACCCTTATCTTGATTGGGTTATAATTTTCTGGGCAGGTCTATTATTGTACTAATATGTCTGGTTACATTTTTTGCTTGATCATCAACTTTTGCTGATTATAAATGCTTGTATTGAGCATAGAGCTTTTTGATTAATAAGACAACGTATAGATTGATATTTAAACTAGGGTATATGAAAGATATAGTTGTTTATATCCAACTTTTAGTTATATATATATGACTGCTTAGTGTGTTTATATGCCTTCTAAACGCTGAACTATAAATATAGATGATGCAACTGGCAGATCAAATGTGTTCCTAATAATTTTTGGTTAGCAAAGGTAAGAGACATTACAATCATACTTTCAGTAGTGCATTGAAAATTGAAGGAAGCAGAAGGAGCAATTCACTTATGGGATTCGACCCTGGATGAATTGAGGGTATTTTAACTCGCTTGCCGAGGCATGGGCTAAACGCCCCGCTACCGCTAATGAAACTCAGCCTTCTTCATGTTGATTCATAAGACAATTCTTTTGTAAAGAGCATAATTCTTATATTAGGATTACGATTTGATTTCTGAAAATATACTGAGACTGAAAAGCCGATTTTATAAGGGTTTTACCTGAAACCTTGTTCAAAAATCAGATATGAGTCCTATATAATGTCTAAATCAAAAGCATACTACGTATAAACTGTCTCTAAACTAAGAGTATATTTTTTATTTAAATCCTATTTTGATTGTTACAAATAAAGTAAATATCACTAAAATTAAGACAAGAATCTAATTCGGCTCTATCGCTCCAAATAATAAATAAACTGGTCTTATAGGCTCTATTGTTTCGAGAGACTGGGTTTTCAGGTTTGGAATCTTCCCTAGAAAACCTGAATTTTAATACCACATCAGAGCAGAATAATTGCGGTAGAACCTCATAAATTCTTGGTTATGTACTGAATAAAATGAATTAAAAAATATATCCTCAATGGTATTGTTTCAAGCTAAAATACTGACTAATAAATCACAATTAAGTAGATTTTCAGTCATATTTGGATTGTTTCTTACTGTCATGCTTATGGAGTTTGAAACCCCAGCTGAATATGTATTTGGATATCTTTATACAGGCCCAATATTATTAGCAAACTCATGGTTTGGAAGAATAGCAACTTTTAAGGTGACAGTCGTTGCTGTCTGCTTAACAATTTTGAATCTTTGGTTGCCAGGAGGTGAAGTCATCAAAGTATCGACAGTTGCCAGTCGAGCAATTGCTTCGATGGCGTTGATTGTAACAGGTGTTTTAAGCGATCGCCTACGTGGTTCTCAAGAAGCGATCGCCCTCACCCGTGCCAAGCTAGAATCTCAAGAGGAATTAGTCAAACTCAGAGAAGACTTTGCCTCCGCACTCACTCATGATTTAAAAACACCGTTACTGGGAGCAATTGAGACGATTAAAGCATTTCAACAAGAGAAATTTGGCCCTGTCTTACCAGGTCAGCAGCAAGTCTTAGCGACAATGGAACGCAGTCACAAGACTTCTTTGCAACTAGTAGAAACTTTGTTAGATATCTATCGCAACGATACTGAAGGCTTAAAGCTGGACTTAGCACCTGTGGATTTAACCACTTTAGCAGAAGAGGCGGCTGGCAATTTGATTGAATTAGCTGGGAATCGTCGTGTTCATCTTTCGGTTAGTTATGGAGATTCTAATTGGCGACATGCACTGTGGGTTCAGGGTGATGCTTTGCAACTGCAACGAGTTTTTAATAATTTGCTGGTGAATGCCATTAATCATTCCCTGCGTGGCGGTCGGGTGGAAATTGTCTTAAAACCACAACCTTCTTATCAAGTGGTGAAAATTTTAGATACAGGTGCAGGTATCCAGGTTGAACAGTTTACTCACCTATTTGAGCGATTTTATCAGGGACATAGCGATCGCCAAGCTAAAGGTTCTGGATTGGGACTTTACCTATCTCGGCAAATTATTGAAGCCCACGGAGGTACAATCTGGGCAGAGAATAGAGTAACAACTGGTGCTATGTTTGCTTTCAAACTGCCTGTTTACCCATTTCAATCTTCTCGAACTGTGTGAAATGTCCTCTACTCCAATCAAAATTCTCTTAGTTGAGGACGATGAACTCTTTCGATTGGGCTTGCGTATGCGATTGCAACAAGAACCAGGGTTAGAGATTATAGCTGAGACTGAAGATGGTGAAACAGCTATCCAATTAGCCAAGCAAAATCCTCTGGATGTAGTGCTGTTGGATATGGGTTTATCAGGGATGGGGGGAATCGAAGCCTGTAGACAAATTAAGCAGCAAAATCCCAATTTGCCAATCTTAGTTCTCACTTCCCATTGGCAAAAGCCACTAATTGCGTGGTTGATTGAAACAGGCGTTCAAGGATACTGTCTCAAAGGAATACCGGCTGAAAAATTAGTGTTGGCACTGCGTTCTGTAGCTGCTGGAGCCTCCTGGTGGGATGAAACTGCAACAAAAGAGATTCGGTCTTCCTTTGTATCTGAACCGTCTTTACTGCACTCAGAAAACATTTCAAAACCTGCCAATCCTCTAACTGGGCGCGAACAAGAGATTCTGTCGCTGTTGGCAGCCGGAAAAAACAATCAAGAAATTGCCCTCACACTTTATATTGCACCTGGAACAGTACGAGTTCATGTCCACGCTATTTTACAGAAATTGGAAGTGAGCAATCGGACTCAAGCTGTGGTTGTTGCTTTACAAAAACGGTTATTAAAAACAGTGAATTCCAAAAACTGAAGGAGGCGGAGGGGCGGAGGGGAAAGACTTACTACAACTTCTCCCCCTACTCCGGGAGCAACGCGAAAAAGTGAGATCACCGTGAAAAGAGCAGGGGGAGTGAAGAGAAAAATTTGGTATTTTTTACTACCGAAATATAAATCAATACGGTTCAGTTAAGCCTCAAATTTATGTACACTAGGGATTGTTCCCATGAATGAAAATTGAGTGTGGTGCATCTTAAGGATTTCTCGTTGGTGTCTCCTGAGATACAAAGCGGTGACTTGCTTAAAGCAATTGAGATGGCGATCCCAGCTTCTGTCATCGAACAGGCGATGCCTGCGGCGGGCTACGCTTGAG
>CAZZZY010000117.1:0-11811 GCA_964658545.1 uncultured Acetobacteraceae bacterium
AAAAGGACTTACAGCAATTAGCACAGAATTACTGATTGCAGCCCATCGTTTAGGCTTAGATCAGGAGCTATGGGATGAAGTGTCTAGTAGCCAAAAGGAACTTGCCAGTATTTTAACCCGTTCCATTCCATCGATGACACCGAAAGCCCATCGGTGGGTAGGAGAAATGGAAGAGATTGCAGAAACCTTTAAAGAGTTAGGTTTGACTGAGCGCATTTTTCACGGAGCAGCCGACGTTTACCGTTTGGTGAAAGAAACTTCTTTGGGTAAGGAAACACCAGAAGAATGCGATCGCGATCGCCCATTGGATGAAATCATTACAATCCTCTCTAATGACTCAAGAGCAATGGACTGAGGTAGATCGGTACTTCATCGATCTACTTTTACCGCCCGATCCCGCGCTGGATGCGGCTCTCCAGACCAGCGCTGCGGCCGGACTGCCACCACACAACGTTTCGCCGAATCAGGGCAAGTTACTGCTATTGTTGGCACAAATCCAAGGAGCGCGAACCATCCTAGAGATTGGCACGCTGGGCGGTTATAGTACTATCTGGCTGGCGCGGGCATTACCCAGGGATGGCCGTCTGATCACGCTGGAGGCTAACCCAAAGCACGCCGAAGTCGCTCGCACCAACATCGCCCACGCTGGTCTGTCCGATCTCGTTGACTTGCGCCTTGGGCTGGCACTCTCTACACTGCCACAGATTGCCACCGAGGGGAACAGTCCATTTGACCTGATCTTCATTGATGCCGATAAGCCAAACAATCCAGATTACTTGATCTGGGCACTTAAGCTTTCGCGTCGCGGCAGCCTGATTATCGCCGATAATGTCGTCCGTAACGGAGCGGTGGTTGATGCCACCAGTAGCGATCCTAACGTCCAGGGGGTGCGCCGCTTCAACGAATTGCTTGCTTCTGAACCGCGCCTTAGCGCCACAGCAATCCAGACTGTGGGCAGCAAAGGATACGACGGCTTTGGGATCGCAATTGTCACTGATGACCAATAGGGAATTGAGCAAATATTCAGTGAACTTATTGCTGATTTTCTGGAATTACTCTAAGATTACCTAAACTACACCAGTGCAAATCGCTGCGTCTTTTCTAACATTAAAACGATCAACTGCTCATCTCATAAGCAGAATAATAGCAAGGAATTGTTATTGAGTTAGTCTTGGGAGCGATTTTGAGGGAACAGGTAGGCGATCGCAGCATAACCTGAAACACTGAGTAAACTAACCAAAAAAGCAGCCAGAACAAAAGTAGACATACACACTTCTACCCAAATGCCAAATAAACTTTATATTCCATACAATTCCCAAATCTCGACAACCATCAAAAAACCAGATTTTGGGATTAATCCGCTTGAGCTAAGGGTTGATCCTCTCTAACCCCCCCTTAGAGAGGGGTGTTGGGGTATCTTGTTGGACAAAATATCAATCACAGCAAGCGGATTAAATTTTGTATAACTTCAAATTAACAATTGGGTATGACACAGCCGTGACTACCTTGTGTCAATAGCTTGTATCTCAAGGGTTTGGACTCAATTCAGGCCAAAGGCAGAAAAAACCGAAACGTACTGCCAACTCCCAACTTGCTTTCTACCTGAATCTGACCGCCTTGTAATTCAATCAAACGATGAGAAATAGTTAAACCAATACCAGTACCTCCCGAATAGCGATCGCGCGATTGATCAGCTCGCCAGAAACGCTCAAACACATGAGGCAAATTTTCTGGGGCAATACCAATACCTGTATCTACAACCGCAATCCATAGTTGAGATCCTTCAGTCCCAGCATGAACGCTAATTGCACCTTTGTGAGTATAACGAACTGCATTACCAAGCAGATTCACCAACACCTGTTCTGTGCGGTCAATATCCGCCAATACAGGAGGCAGCACAGATGGACATTGTAAAAGCAGAACCGGCCCATCTTCCAACAGTTGGTCACTAAATTTCTCCACTAACGACTCTAACAACGGACGCAGATTTATTCGTTGTATATTAATTGGCAAATAACCGGCTTCTGCCTTAGACAGTTCTTGTAAATCGTTCACCAAGCGCTCTAAACGCTTAGTTTCTTTAGCTAAACGCCGATAAATCTCAGGAGATGCTTCAATTTCCCCATCAGCCAGTTCTTCCAAATAACCGCGCACAACTGTTAACGGTGTCCGTAATTCATGGGTCATATCTCCAATCACTTCTCGCCGCCGCGCTTCCACCCCTTCTAAACTGGCTGCCATCCGGTTGAAACTAGCACCCAGTCCATTCAGTTCTGGAATGTCAGACATGGGTAGTCGTGCATCCATCTGCCCAGCAGCAAATTTTTGGGTGATTTGTTCCATCTCGGTTAATCGCTGCATAATCCGGCTGGACACCCAGTAACTCAATCCTCCGGCGGCGGTGGTGCCGACTAACACTGACCAAAAAGTGCTTCGCTGCCAAGCAAGTTCAAATCCCGCAACTAATTCAGTACGGACATCGATTAAGTCGAACCCTTGATTTTCTAATCGTTCCAAATGCAAGACAAACAAGCGGGGGGAAGAGATTTTGCTGATACTCACCAGACTACCTACCCCCACGATCATCACTACTAAGTGGGAGAAAAATAGCCGCCCTCTTAACCCCATCTTCATAACATTACGCTACCAGAGGATCTTCAAATTTATAGCCCACCCCAACAACAGTTTTAATAAAAGTCGGACTTGCCGGATCAGGCTCAATCTTTTTTCGCAACCGAGCTACATGAGTATCAACCACTCGTTCATCGCCAAAAAAATTATCTCCCCAAAGTTTATCAATTAATTGAGTCCGGTTCCATACTCTACCAGGATTGCTGACAAAGGTGGTTAGCAAGTTAAATTCTAGGGTAGTTAAATCCAAAATTTCCACCTCCTGAGAATCTTTCTGACGACTGGCAGTGCGCTGGTCTACATCGACGATAAAGTGTTGGGTACGATTGACTTGATGTTGTCCCCCTTGGCGGAGGCTACGCCGCAATAGTGCCCGTACCCTCGCTACCAACTCTCTGGGGCTAAAGGGTTTTATCATGTAATCATCAGCACCAGTAGATAGACCAATAACACGATCAATTTCCTCACCCTTAGCCGTGAGCATTAAAATATAAGGATCTTTTGCACCTGGTTTTTGGCGAATTCTGGCACAAACTTCCAACCCATCCAAACCAGGAATCATTAAATCTAGAATAATTAAATCAGGTGCTTGCTCCTGAAACATCCGCAAGGCGGTCATCCCATCGCGGCTAATGCGACAAAAAAATCCTTCTTTTTCTAAAGATAGTTCGATTAAATGAGCAATTTCTGGTTCATCTTCAACTATTAAAATATCCATCTTAAATTAATAACAAAACTTGAGGCAAAAAAGGAACAAGGGACAAACAAGGGGCAAAATCCCCTTGTTAAAGATAGGCAAACTTCCGCCAAAGTGGATTAAAGGTTTGAATTTGACGGCGTGCGATAACTATAACCAAGACTAGAATCTTTTTGAATGTGTGCTTTAATACTATCGAGGTCAATAAAGCAGTCAGCAACATCAATCAAGCTTTCACTAGTCGTCGTTTGTAGACTGACTACTTCCACCCGAACCCCCATTCTGCTGACAGCGTTCACCGCATAAGCTAAATCTCCATCCCCACTAACTAAGACCGCAGTATCATAATAAGGAGCTAGAGTGATCATGTCTACAGCAATTTCTACGTTCAGATTTGATTTTTTAAAATTCTCTGCTGGTTGCATGATATCTTTAGCAACTACACGATAGCCATTACGACGCATCCACAATAAAAAACCTTGTTGCTTTTCATTGCTGATATCAACCCCAGTATAGAAGAAAGCACGCAAAAGTCTTGAACCGTTAGTTAAATGACAAAGCAATTTAACGTAGTCAATTTCTATGCTGAGTTGCAAAGCTGTATGAAATAGGCTTAAGCCATCAATAAAAATAGCAACTCGACCCCGATTTGAGCTATTGAAAATCGAACTATCAGGTGCAGAATTTTGCATCTTGGTATCTTTACTTTTAACAGGAGCATCGCTCAAATTTTGCCCTTGCCAATGTGGTTTAGCTTTGAGTATTTTAGGTTCCTTAAATTCGTTTGTTTGTTTGCTAAAATTAGTTATAATCATTGATGCCTCTGATTTTAAAGCTAGAAAGAGTTTTGGGTAAATTGTCTATCGTATAGTCTGTGCTGATTTATAACCCTAGCAGGTAGTGATCCTAAGTGACGGTTGGTTTGACGAGATATTGCTGCTTTCCACAGATTATGTTAATCTTTACCCACCAAGACAGCAAGAGTTTGGAGAAAATAAATCTTACTATCAGGGTAGGGGCAAGAATCAGCGAACGTCATCTATCCATTCTTATTTTACCTTCGTATTTTAATAACCTTACAGTCAGGAAGTTGAGATTTACAGCAAGTTCAGGACGCTCAAATGCTGGAAGAGTTAGAAGCACTAATAATATAATGTAATATGCGATCGCCCCTCAAAAGGTAAGTTAGCCTAATGTATTTAGGTAATCTTTAATGCAACTTTTCTAAAATTTTATCTTAATCAGGAAATGCTCAACAGTCAGAAAACACTGATGGAAATACAAGATTCCCGACTTCTTTAAAGAAATCGGGAATCTGAGTCTTAACCTTTAGCTAACTTCTTATTGGATGTGTAGTAAACCTTACTACCAGTATCAGGGACAAAATGGCAGCCTATAGATGAATTCCATAATGACTTCCAAATTGGTTCTTCCGATTTGCGGAAATACTCACCCATCACTGGTTTGATTGCCTCAGTTGCCTTCAGCAAATTGTAGTGAGGGATGTTAAGGAATATATGGTGAGCAACATGAGTACCGATATCGTGATGGATATGATTAACCAAACCATAATTACGGTCAATGCTAGAAATTGCGCCTTTTAGGAAAGTCCAATCTTCTCCCCGATACCAGGGAATATCGGCCTCAGTGTGGTGCAAGAATGTCACCAAATCTAGCCAAATTATGAACACAAGGTAGGGGACAGCGTAATATTTCAGCAACCACATCCAACCCCATTGGTAGGTTAGGAAACCCAGCAAACCTACCATGCCAATCAAAAGTACAGTACTAGTGATGACATCCCATTTTTCCGAGGGCTTGAAAAGCGAACTACCGGGTAAAAAGTGGGAGCCTTCCTTATTAGGAGAACGCTTAAACAGATACACAGGATAAGCCAATAGAAAAACATAATATCTGCCTATCTTTTGTGCTAGAGGCATATCATTATATTCTGATTCCGTCACAGGATACCAGCTTTCATCATTATCGATATTGCCAGTATTTTTGTGATGGGTTCTGTGACTAATCCGCCAACCATGATAAGGAACAAGTATTGGTGTGTGAGAAAGATGTCCAATCAAATCATTGAGCCATTTATGCTTAGAAAAAGATTGGTGTCCGCAGTCATGCCCGACTACAAACAAAGCCCAAAACATCGTTCCTTGCATTAGCCAGAAAATGGGAAAGAAAAGCCAAGAATCCAGGTAATAAGCAACTGCATAAAGCAGACCGATAATCAGGATGTCACGAAAGAAGTAAAAAAGTGATTTTGTCACATTGGGCTGAAAGCATTCAGCCGGAATTGCAGCTTTTAAATCCTGAAGAGTGAAAGGTAATTTAGTCGTATCCTCAGACGTTTCAGAGTCAGGACGACTGTTGAAGGTGATGATATTTGATGGCACTGGATTCTTCTGATTTGGATATAACTCGGAACTTTATTTGAGACAAGATCATCTCCCCTCTAGGATGCCCACGAAAGTAGCGATCGCTAACACACAATGAGGATAATTTCTGGCAATTTATCTACAATTTTATTCAGTAAACAATTGCCAGATTTTATTTAAACACAGCATGATAAACGCTCTCGTTGCTGCTTGAAGAGCGTGAGTGTAATCATAGCGCTATTTATTGCTCTGTGTAATGTTCGTTGAAGGTCTTATAGCCCACATCAGTTGTGTACAATTGACACTGGTCTGTAATCTGCTTCATTAAAGACCAAGAAAACTGACACTCATTATGGAGATAAGTCCCCCAATTTTCTTTGATGCTGCTGTAAGCTAGCCGCAAATTATAAGAAGGAATCGCAGTGGAAATATGATGAGGCACATGAACATTGATATCGTGGCACAGGATTTCTACCCAACGCGGATAATCGCAATGGATAGTGCCAAATAGCTGTGCTAAAGCCTCGTTCCACTTGTTCGCTGTCGTAAAAGGAACATCTGCGGCAGTATGGTGAACAATAGTAAAAGTACTCATCCAAAAATGGTAAATCATCCAGGGCACTAGCCAGAACTTGACAAATCCCCAGATACCAGTTGTGGCGATGAGAATCGGGAAAGCGATCGCTGCAAACACAACTACTACAGCCACAGAAAGCTTGATGCTGGATTGGTCTTTAGTTTTGAAGTTCCGCCAATCAAAATGCACAACTGCCCAATGTCCAATGGAACCTACCCACCAGAGGCGTTTACGCATGAACAGTTCAAAAGCAGACTGCCGGGTTTTATCCCAATCTTGAAACACTTCCGGTCTGATTGGATGCCAAGCGTTGTCCTCATCCAGTTTATTGGTATGAGTATGGTGATAATTATGCTTAATGCGCCAACTATGAAAGGGGTAAATTAACGGCATCATGAAGAAATGCCCTACCAAATCATTCACCCAACGACGTTTGGCAAAAGACCTGTGACCACAATCATGGCCAATTACAAAAAAACCTGTTAAAGCAGTGCCCGTAAAAATCCAAGCTAGGGGTAAAAGAAACCAAGGAGTGATGATCAAGCTGTAATAACCCAAGGCAACTGCCAAGACACTTAGTATTACTTGTGTCCAAGCTTTACGACGGTTCTGCTGAAAACATTCCCGTGGCAGCGTTTTGACAATATCTTTGAGCCGGAAGTCGGAATTACCAGGCTCGTCACTTAGTTTCTGGCTGTTAATTATTGATGTAGTCATGAACACCTGAAAAACAACAAACTCCTCCACCAAGTCACCAAAAAGCAACTTGCAGCAAAATTCCTTAATATTAGCGCTTCGGATTATAGCAACCTAACTCACACAAGCGCACCCGTAAATAGACTTTGAAAAAGTGAGGAATTAGGAGTTAGGGGTTTAGATGATTAACTTATGCCTGACATTGAGTTAGAAACGCTCCTTGTGCCATAAAGATTTCTGTATCTACCCAAAATCAGGGTTTGAGAAAAACCCACAGCAAAATAAAAATTCCAAAGCCTGATTCACATTGGATGTAACTCCCAACTCCTAACTCCTAACTAGTTTTTGTTGGAGCCAATTTTACATTAGTAGCCAGACCAACTGCTTGTAGCAATTGAACAGTCATCCAGGTTAAGTCGATTTCCCACCATTCCAGCCCATGACGAGCAGAATATTGAAAAGCATGATGGTTATTGTGCCAGCCTTCACCGAAAACTAATACGGCTACCCACCAACAATTAGTCGATCTATCACCAGAATCGTAGCTCTGATAACCAAATTTATGAGTAGCGCTGTTTACCAACCAAGTGCAATGGTAAACCCAGACAATGCGAACAAAAATTCCCCAAATAACAAAGGGCCAGCCACCAACAAGCAAAAGTAACAGACCCAGAGCAACCTGGATCAAAATGAAATATTTTTCTAAAAACTGATAAACTGGGTCTTCGGCAATGTCCTTGGTGAAACGAGGAACATCAGCGTGAGCGGGACAATAATGAGTCAGCCAACCCATGTGGCTCCACCAGAAGCCTTTATTAGAATCATGGGGATCAGTGTCTGTATCAGAGTTTAAATGATGAATCCGATGTGTCCCGATCCACTCAATTGGGCCTCCTTGACAGGAGAGTGTCCCGAAGAAAACCAAGAGATACTCTAGCCACTTGGGAGTTTGAAAACTGCGGTGGGTGACAAGGCGGTGAAATCCTAGAGTAACGCCTAAACCGCCAGTCACCCAGTACAGCAAGAAACCCACACCAACTGCCGTCCAGCTAAAGTTACCAGGAACAAAAGCAAATAAAGCGCCGATGTGCAGTCCAATGAAAAACAGGGTGTTAACCCAGTTAATTTGAGGTTTGGTTGAGGTAGCAATTGTCATGCGATAACCTGAATTTGAATTTTCCTGCCTAGTATGTGCGATCTGAAAATCCGCATATCTATAAATTTTAATTTTTTTGAACGAGGAACTGATGAACAGCTTAGAACAGCTGCGGCAAGCAGAACAGGCACTATTAGAAATTTTTTCTGGAATTGACACTCAGGTCAAGCATAATCTAAAACGAGTGCTGGATGCTTTTCGTAATCACCGTGTGGGCGCACACCACTTTGCTGGTGTAAGTGGCTATGGTCACGATGATTTAGGACGAGAAACTTTAGATAAAGTTTTTGCCGAAGTTATGGGTGCTGAAGCTGCGGCCGTGCGAGTCCAGTTTGTTTCAGGAACTCATGCGATCGCCTGTGCTTTGTTTGGTGTCCTCCGTCCGGCAGATGAAATGTTAGCAGTAGTCGGTTCTCCCTATGATACCCTTGAAGAAGTCATTGGTTTACGGGGTCAAGGTCAAGGCTCCCTGCTCGATTTTGGCATAAATTACCGCCAATTGGAGCTAACCCCCGAAGGAAGGATAGATTGGCAAGCTTTAAGTACTAGTGTGGCTGAAAACACTCGTTTAGTGTTAATTCAGCGTTCTTGTGGCTATTCTTGGCGACCTAGTTTATCAATTGCCGATATTGAAAAAATCGTCCACTTAGTCAAACAACAAAACCCGAACACCGTTTGCTTTGTGGATAACTGCTACGGCGAATTTATTGAAACAAAGGAACCTACAGCCGTAGGTGCTGATTTAATGGCAGGATCGCTGATTAAAAATCCTGGTGGCACCATTGTCAGCGCTGGCGGTTATGTCGCCGGTCGCGCCGACTTAGTAGAAGCATCCGCCTGTCGCCTCACTGCTCCCGGTATCGGTAGTTATGGTGGTGCTACTTTTGACCAAAATCGCTTGCTGTTCCAAGGTTTATTTCTAGCGCCGCAGATGGTTGGAGAGGCGATGAAAGGGACTTATCTCACTGGTTATGTATTTGACAAACTCGGTTATCCAGTGAATCCCGCACCCTTGGCTCCCCGTGGGGATGTAATTCAGGCAATTAAACTCGGTTCTGCCGACAAGCTAATTGCTTTCTGTAAAGCCATACAACAGCATTCTCCGATAGGTTCCTATCTTGACCCTGTTCCAGATGAAATGCCGGGATACGAGAGCCAGGTAGTCATGGCTGGGGGGACATTTATTGAAGGGAGTACCTTGGAATTATCGGCTGATGGCCCTTTGCGTGAACCGTATGTGGTTTATTGCCAGGGGGGGACTCATTGGACTCATGTAGCGATCGCATTAGAGGCTGCGATCGATGCAGTAGGAATTAGTGGTTGTTAAATATAGCACAATTCCGTTCCTCTTCTTCTAAAACTACGGTGTACACCAAGTCGAGTTGGGAATCAAATGGAGGGAAAAGAACAGAAAATTATGTTTAAAATCCTTGATTTTTGGTTAAGTCTCTATCAATTGCTTAACCCAAGCGTATTGCCTTATAACCCAATACGCTTGGGTTAAGGCTAAAAGTCTTTGTTAAAGTCAGTTTTTTTAACGTAGACGCTTCGGCTTCCCGCAGGGTACCACTCCAGACGCAGAGTACACAGAGAGAAGAAAAAAACGCTTAACTGAACTGTATTGCCTTATAACCCTGCAAACCACTCATAGCCCTGATCTTCCCAATAGCCTTTAAGAGGTAACAAATTGCTGACGAATGTAATTTGAGTTACCCACTTACTTTGCTTGTAGCCCAGTTTAATTGGAGATGCTAGGCGCATGGGCGCACCATTATCAGCTGATAATGGTTGTCCATTCTTTTGATAAGCCATGAGAGTTTGGGGATGTACAGCAGAAGCAAGATCCCAGCTTTCATAGTAGCCATCAGCAGATTTAAAGTAGACATAACGGACGTTTGACTTAGGCTGTACCAGCGCTACCAAGTCTCGCAATCGCACACCTCCCCATTGAACGATCGCAGCCCAGCCTTCAACACAGACATGGCGAATTACCATTGAAGCTAAGGGAAGTTTTTGAATATCCCCCATACTCAATTGCATTGGGTTACTAACCTCGCCATCAATCTTCAGGCGAAACTGCGCTGGATCGATTTGCGGGGTAAAGTCAAAGGTATTAATCAGCAACTTGTCTACTTCTATGGCACTGACAGGAAACTCTGGTACTGGTTTCTGACTTAACAAGAGCGCTTCTAGACTTTGGTTTAGTGGCTCAGATATTTGCCGCAGATTATCTGAGAACAAATTTGTCCCACAGCCACCTAAAAGAAAACCTACCCCTGAAAGTCCAGATAGTTGCAGTAATTGGCGACGGGATAGGGTGCGTTTGGGAAGAATCAGACTCATAAGTACCTCACAGGAACATAGACTTAACTAGACGGATGCTTCCTACCTTCAGGGCAAGTAAGGAATGAGCGATTGTAAACAGTATGACTGTGGGAACAGTGATAAAGTGAACAGTGCGGAGAGTTTGCCAACTACCAAACAGCCCCGAAAGCCAATGCAGTTGGGCAGGTTTGTACATCGCCAGGCCACTCAAGATTGCCAGCAGCAGCACGGGAATGATAGCAGTATAAACTAGCCGATGCCATGCGTAATTTTTGCGCTTTGGGTTCTGGCTGACTTGCAATGCTTTTAAATCACCGCCATCGGCAAAGCGACGCTGCCAACGACGAGTTACAAAGATATAGAGTCCATACCAAAGTAAGTTGAGCGAAAATAGCCACATAGCAGTGAAATGCCAGTTTCTGCCACCCCCTAGCCAACCTCCCAACAACATAAAGTCAGGGAAATGCCAACCTTCACGCCCGCCAAATACCGGATTAGCATTATAGATTTGCAGTCCGCTAGTAATCATCAAGATGAGGCTGATGATATTAATCCAGTGAAAAGTCTTTGAGAGAAAAGTCTGACTTGGTGTTGAGCGGGCTTTGTGTTTAGCTGAGGTCATACCAAGATAATTCGTAATTCGTAGTTAAAACTGTATGCATAAATCCGTTTTATATGAAATAAAGATGGTACACATTTTTATTTTCTCTAACTAATAATTAGTTGCTCTGTCCTCCAATTACGAATTATTTGGTTGAGCAGGAAAGAAGGGAGCTAGCCAAAGTTGTATCTGGACATCCCAATCAAGAAGAATAGCAATTGCTGTCGCTGCGATCGCTACGCCACCTTAGCGCTGCAATGTTGGACTATGGGAGCGGAGATAGAGGATTCGTTGGCTAAGTACTCGCCCACCGTAGGCGATCGCTAATAAAGGCAAACCTGCTCTGATTCCATAAACAACCAGTAGCCAAAATGCACCTGCGACTTGATGATTAACTGCCGCTAGAACTAAAATTCCTCCCAAAACCAGATAAAAAAGTAACTGACGGTGGTGGAGCAGTTTGTGATTCATCAGAATTCCTCCTGTTGAGTTCAAAGCGCCAAAGTATAGGGATTGGCTCAAGATTTTCCTGGTAAGCAGCCCCTATACTTAGTACAAAAAAAGTGAGATGCAATGCTAGTTGTGGCTAGGGCTTGGTGGAAGCCGGAGATTGTTTCATCGCATCACCAGCCTTATGTTTACCCATCGCATCTTTGCCCATTGCATCACCAGCCTTCTCTTTACCCATCGCATCTTTGCTCATCGCATCACCAGCCTTATGTTTACCCATCGCATCTTTACCCA